>JANYEO010000223.1 GCA_025363025.1 Opitutia bacterium | reverse complement strand
CACTCCATCTTCACTTCTGCGGGGCTCAGACAGACGGGAATCCCGTCCACATAGTTCGGGAACCTTCTTCTTAGGTGTTTATGCAAATGGCCCCCCAGGAGCCACCGTAGGACAAACGGTTTAATGAAAACCCAGTGCGATTTCGTCAGCTCTGGCATACTTTCTTTCCTCGCCCTCCGCGCAAGAGCCAACTTAACCCAATTCCCAAACGCTTCGGAAGCAGCGGCAGCTTTTGCGTTGCAATAGTTTAACACTATTGGCCAGTACTGTACATTCGACACGTTGCCAGGGTCAGGTGTTAGTGGGCTGAATTGTTAGTGGGCTGAATTCCACAAACTGGTACTGCGCGGATTCCATGACTTCTTGTAACTCATCCACCTCACCCCGTTTTTCTGCCCAACTGCAGAGATCCTCGCAAATAACTTGTAACAACTTTTCCGTTTTCTTGTCCAAATGACCAGCGGCGTTAGCCGTACAGTCACTCAGCCGGCGGCGACCGGTCACCAAGGCTATGCGAATCTCTCGCAGGCACTGTTCAACAGCCAAACGCTGGGTCACGGGCAGGTCCACTACGCGACGAGTGCACAAAAGCTTCTCCATGGCTGGAGAAAGGTCTTTTCGGGTCCCCTCGTCTCAATACACTGCGGCTAGTCATCCTCGCGACGAAGGAATCCAACGGCTGTCTGCCCCGCCGTTCCCCGCTCGGCATTAGCGATGTCGTTCTTGTGCGACAGCCCATTTCACCTCAGTGTTCACTCAAAGGCAGCTGCTGCTGCTGCGTCGTGCATTGCTAGCCATTAGCTGCCCCTCCTCCCACGTGTAAATACAGTAGCTGGGATGAATCCGACGCAGCTCACGAAGCCGTCCTCCCCACGGCTCGTCGCCAATGGGAGGGACGGAGAAATCGCTCTTCTCTACCCACTCGCGAACAGTCGGTGCCTCCCACGATGTTCCTCCGCGGGTCATCCAGTCGCGCAGTTTATCTACCTACAATTGCAGACATGCATCTCTTTATCTCTCAACCCCTGTCTAAAGGCTCTTACCGGCGACAGTGACACATGGCGTTGTCCTCCGGTAGTCACGACCTCTACCAATTTTCCGCCCCCGGAATCTTCTGACGAGTCGTTCACAACCGCCTCTCGAGATAAGAGGGATAGCTCTTTGCGAAGGATCTCCTCTAGGTTCACGTAGCCACTGAGCACGTGCACTCTCTCCAAAGGTCCGGGGTGATTTATAGTGTGCTGCCTTAACACACGAATACGAAAGTCCACGGCGGACAGAGCCGCCGCCACCTCTCCTTGCCACAGACGCTCCTCCTCAGTCGGAACACTTAACAATTGAGTTTTTCCCAATTTCACGTAACGGCCAACACCGCGCTTTTCCAGCGGTTTCCGGAAGCGCCACATATCTTTTTAACTGCTGTTGCTCTGAATGCTGCTGCTCGAGGACTAACGTTGCTGCGTTTTTCCTCGCAGGACACCGGTTTTCACCCCCGCCCTCGCCCCGCCGGTGATCCGGCCGGCTGACGGTGTATGTGCACATTTAAGCGGCGGCCTCCCCCGCCGACCGAAAACAAATCAATCTCCAGGGGTGAGCTGTAGTAACGTCTGCGTGCAGCTATGCATCTGCTTTCCATTAACTTCCTAGTCTTAGTACTGCTGCTAAGCCAAGGGACGTTTCAGGCCCTCCTCGAACCCGAAATCCTGTCCATTAATCGTCGTTTTGGCACAGTTAGCACATTCATCTCTCGAGTACATTTCAACTTGAAAAGTTACGTCTCAGCCAAGGAAATTGACCTAAGCTCCCTGTTCGCTGACAACCTTGCCTTAGCAGAACGCGAAACTAGGTACATCGAAAGTGTAAAGTCGCTCGACCATGACATGTGGGGATACAACGATAATTATGATCACGAAATGCGCAGATATCATAACCGTCAGGCCCAAACGATCAACATTACTGGAACTATTGCCCGGGCCAGTTATAAAGCTCTCACTAATCTGGTAGACAGTCTCACCCACGAGAACCCGGTTGCTATTCCTCTAGCGATCACTTCCGAGTCAGGAACGAGAGAAACTCGGGCCATCCCAGCCATCATGGCCGCAGTTTTGGGAATTGCTAAATTAGTAGGCCCCTCTGTCTGCGCAGCCGTGATACAGCATGCCGCTGAAGCGATCGGCAAGAAAGGAATCGACTCCTCCTCTGAACGCCTCAGGAATAAACGCACCAATTATTATCAAGCTGACAAGTTCACTCTTGACCCTACTAACGGCACTCAGGACGTGTTTGACTTGTCACTCCTGAATCACAGTGTACATACTAGCGGACCCCATTATAACAAGGCTTTTTACCCCTGGGTCCTGAACGGCATGAAGCATTCGCACACGGTCGGACTCCTCAACAGTCAGTTCGAGATTCTCACCCATTTGCGCCAGCTGATGCAGTTACGAAATGACCAGTTTGCGCACAATATTGCGGATATTAAACAAGGGCGCCTCCCACCCTCTTGGGTTCCCCCAGCCGAAATAAAAAGTATCTTGGCTTCCATTAAGAAATTAGCATCCAAACGTCTGCTCCCCCTGAAGCATATCGGCGACGACACTGACGGTTTTGCACACTACTCCTACATGACACCGATCTTAATTATGGACCCTACCACCCTCAAAACTTTGTTGTTAATCGTGACGCCGATGGTAAGAGAGTCCCTGCATCTCAAGC
>JANYEO010000196.1 GCA_025363025.1 Opitutia bacterium | reverse complement strand
TCAACCACCATCTATTAATGGTTGATGTATTCAGCCCGAATACCTTCACGGCTGCCTGCTGGCTATTCCCTGATTCTATAAATTTAATTACGCGTTGTCTTAACTCTAAACTATAGGGACTGGTTGTCATTTTTTATTTTATACTATCATACTTATTCTTCTAATTCAACTGAATTCACTATATAACCGTGCTCACTACTAAAACGTACGCTCCGCGCGCCTCCACTCGAAATCTCTTCAAAATCAAAGCATTCTTCAAGCGGCCACTTTAAGTACAGCGCCAAAGAAAAAATCTTATGCAGGTCCTGCCTCCCGAGGTTGAGGTTTTCAGGCTTTGATTTTGTAATCAATTTGATTTATCGGCCGTAGAGAGTGTTAAGCGTTTTTAAATAGGCCGTAGTTCCTTGTTTTTGTAAGGAGCTGAGGGTTTCTGTTTTGTAACGCCAGGACCAATTGCCATCGGGTTTTCCTGGGAGGTTCATCCGGGCTTCTGAGCTCAAGGAGAGGAGGTCTTGCATTTGAATAATGGCTAAACCTGCGGTGGACTCGATCGCGGAGCGAATAAGGTCCCAATCGCTTTCGTTACCTGCGACACCTAAGTAGCGCCGTACATGGTCCTTAACTTTTTCTGGAGCATGAGTATACCAGCCGAGGCTAGTATCGTTATCATGACTGCCCGGATATACCACGAGGTTTTGTTTATGATTGTGCGGTAGGTAGCTACTGCTAGCGTCTCCGCCAAAAGCAAATTGCAAAATAGCCATGCCAGGAAGCCCTGTTTCTGTTAGGAGTTGTTTAACTCCTGGGGTTAAATCGCCTAAATCTTCTGCAATTAAGCGTGCTTCTGGGAATTTTTCTTTGATAGCGTCGAAAAAGGCAATACCAGGGCCTTTTTGCCACTTGCCTTTTTTGGCATCAGGGGCCCCAGCGGGGACTTCCCAGTATGTGTCAAAGCCGCGGAAGTGGTCTAAGCGAATAACGTCAAAGAGGGCAAAATTGCGCTCAAAACGGCCCAGCCACCATTTGTAGCCGCCTGTCTTCATGGCCTCCCAATTGTAGAGGGGGTTGCCCCAGAGTTGGCCTTTTTCGGAAAAATAGTCAGGGGGGACGCCTGCTTGGCTTGCCGGTAGCCCTTGTTTGTCTAAGTTAAAAATTTCCGGCCAGGCCCAGACGTCTGCACTATCTGCTGCAACAAAAATAGGGATGTCACCAATAAGTTCTATATTTTTTGTTTTCGCATACGCTCGGATAGCCTGCCATTGGCTCCAAAATAAATATTCGTAGAAGACCCAGGCCCCCATGCTTTTTTCAAGCGTAGCAAGCAGGCCGGAGGCTTTAGCCGCCGTATAGGTGCGGGCTTCTTTCGGCCATGTCGTCCAAGCACTGCCATTAAAGTGTTCTTTGCAAGCCATGAAGGCCGCGTAGGGGTGTAGCCATAAGGCATTACGTTCTTCAAAGGCTTTATGTTCTGTTTCTGATATATATTGGGGATGGGCCAAGTAGCGTTCGTAAGCAACACGTAGTACAGGCCAAAAGGCAGTGTAAAGCGCGCCAAAATCGACTTTATCCTGGGATAGTTTTTTTAAGCCTTCGAGCTCCTGCCATTTGATAAGACCGACGCTTTCGAGGGTTTTAAGATCAATTAAATAAGGGTTTCCCGCGAATGCACTGAAGGTTTGGTAGGGGGAGTCTCCATAGCCTGTTGGCCCCAAGGGGCACATTTGCCAATAGCGAAAACCGGCTTCAGATAAAAAATCGATAAAGGTGCGGGCCTCATGCCCGAAACTCCCGATGCCTTGAATGCCCGGAAGTGAAGTGGGGTGGAGGAGTACGCCTGAACCACGTTTTTCCAGGCCGTTAAAGAGAGGCGTTTTCATGTTTATTTTTTAAAGTGTGGAGTATGATTTGTCTTATTTTGCCTAAAATCCTTTTTGTATTATACAGAAAGCGCTTCCACGGGCGGGCTTCTTGGTAAAGGGCATAAACACGAAAGGTCCAGTTATCTGCCGGTTCATTAATGGCAAGAGAGGTTGGGTGTTTGAGGTGTGCTACATCTAGAGATTGGAGTGGTACAATGTGGCTTTTGTTGACGGCTTGTGTGTGGGTAGCGTCTGCACCAAATCCAATATTTTTAACTAAATTTACTCGCGGCATGATGGCTCGCTTTTGATGGGCCCAAAAAGCGAGTTTTAGATAATAATCAAAGCCGCTTTTGCGAACATTCGTGCCCGGTTTCTCATATTGATTATACCAAGTATCAAAAAGATTAGTCCAAAAAGTTTTTTCGCTGATGGCTTTAAATTGGCTGAGGGCATCATTAGGTGCAATGTCTGTAAAGTTATTTAAAACGGTAGCGCGATAAGACGGATCCATCCAATATTCAAGTGTTGGGCGACAAAGCTCCCAAGAGCGTTTCCATAAGGCATAGCCCCAGGGGAGCATGTAGCGGCTAACATAATAATCGGATTTTATTTTTGGTAGTCCCCAGTTTAAATTGCTCCCATTGATATAGGCTATTTGCTCATTATCTGCATAGCGCTTGAGCATAGCTTCGCAGAAGGGAAAGAATGCGGGAGAAGGGAGGCAATCATCTTCTAGCCAAATAATTTCATTTTCTGTTTTAAAAGCGAGTTCGAAGGCAGCATGAAAACGTTTAAAGTCTCCTTGGTTTACTTCGGCATAATCGCGTATAACTTCGCAGGGCCAATCGACGGTTTCTACAATTTTGCGAGTGGCGGCTACTTTTTTTGCATCAGTTTCTTTGTCCAAGCGAGGGGCATCTGCTACGATGTAGAGTTTTTTAGGCCTGGCTTTGCGTATACAATCCCAAACTTGCGCAGTCGTTTCTGGTCGGTTGAAGATAATGAATACGACGGGTGTTTCAAGCTGCGGATTAATAGAGAGATTATTTTTCACTTTTTAATTTCAAAATAAACAGGGCTTTGTTTTTCCACCTTCCGATTGCTTTTCGAGAGTTATTGAGAAAACGCTTCCAAGGGCGGGCTTCTCTGTAATGGCAGTAAACTTCGAACGTCCAATTATCTGCGGCTTCGTTAATTGAAAGTGAAGTGGGGTGAAGTAAGTTATCAACATTTATGTCTTGTATGGGTACGATGTGGCTTTTGTTAATTGCTTCCGTATGAGTAGCTCCGGATCCAAATCCAATGTTGGTAATGAGATTGGTTGAGGGCATAATAACGTATTTTTTATGCGCCCAAAAAGCCAGTTTAAGGTAATAATGAAAGCAGGATTTACGTTCGGTAGATCCTGCTTTTTCATAACGTTCGTATAGGCCGTCAAATGTACGTGTCCAAAATGCTTTTTCAGCCGCAGTAGGAAAGTTGCTGAGGACTTGTGCTCGTGATACAGGGTCTAGCCAGTTATTTAAATTGGGTTGAAATAATTCCCATGAGCGCTTCCAGACAGCAAAGCCCCAGGAGATGCTGTAGCGGCTAAAGTAATAACTCGTTTTTATAGGTGGGTTACCCCAGTTGAGATTGCTTCCATTAATATAGGAGACTGCTTCATTATGTTCATAATATTTGAGCATAGCTTCGCAAAATGGGAAAAAGGACATGCCGGGCAGGCAGTCGTCTTCTAGCCAAATAATTTGAGACTCTTTTTTAAAGGCTAAAGCAAATCCTGCTTGAATACGCTGAAAATCTCCCTGCTTTGTTTCGGCATAATCGCGCATGACTTCGCATGGCCAGTCCACCGTTTCAACAATATTTCGTGCAGCTAAGACACGCTCGTATTCCCCTATTTTTTCTGGCCGGGCTCCATCTGATATGATGTAGAGACGTTTCGGCTGAACCTTTTTTATTTTATCCCAAACCCGCTGTGTTGTATCGGGTCGGTTTAAAATAGTAAAGACGATGGCTGTTTCAAGGGGCTGAGGGGAAAGGGCACTGTGCATCGTTTATAAATTATAAGAGCTGGCTTGTTGCATATTTTAAAAAAGACCAGGATCTTTTTTTCAAGGGATATGCGAAGAGGGCTTTTAGGGTGTACTTGAGGGCTGTTTTTTTAAAGCCTTCACTCAGGGCCCATCCGGCCCATTGGTGGTAAATTTCTAAGCGACTTTTTTCGTGAAGGCCTTGTTTGTTGAATGCGAAAGGGGGCTTCCCTTTGCGAGCCAAATGTTCATTCATCAGTTGGTTTGAAAGGGCGCGGCGGGTGCTATGTTCGCTCGTAAAGTTAACGCTTTTGAAGTGTTGCCGGTACAGGAATAAGACTTCTGGTAAGTTATATAAAGGGCCTATATCGAGCAGGCGAATATACAAATCTAAGTCTTCTAGAGAGCGATAAGCTTCGCGGTATCCACCGACTGCATCTAAAGCCGATTTTCGAAAAAGAGCTACTGGGTGGATGATGACGCCGCCATTGCCCTTCCATAGTTCTTCTTCGATTGCTACGGGCTCCTGGGCCATGCGATATATAAAGAGGGGGTCTCCTGCATCATCGATAAATTGAACCCAGCTACCAACGGCAACGGCTTTTTTGTTGGCTTCTAAAAAAGCCACTTGTTTTGCAAAGCGATTAGGAAGTGCTATATCATCTGCATCCATTCGAGCAATGTATAGGCCTTGTGCCTGGGCAAGGCCCGCGTTTAAGGCTTTAACAATACCTCCGTGGTCTTGGATTAAGCACTTTATACGGGGGTCTTTGGCGGCATATTTTTTTAATAGCTCCAGGGACCCATCGGTGGAGCCATCATCAATGGCCCATATTTCGAAATGTATGTAGGTTTGGTGGAGGAGGCTTTCTAGGGCTTTAGCCAAATGCTTCCGGCAATTGTAGACGGGTAAAAGAACGGAAACGGTTGGGGCGATAGGGGGTGTCTTCATGACCAATGCAGGACTGTCTCAGCATAGCTTGTCTAAAAAAATACTAAAGATTGAAATGTTTAAACTTTTGAGATTATTTAGAGACCGATTGCTGAATACTTTGATTTTGAAGCATTTTTAGACTGAAGTGCTCTCCATTTTTAAAGGATTTAGTTCCTTAAAAGATTGACTTTTAGGGACATTAATCCTTAAAAAATATAAATGAATTATCTAAAACGTACGCTTAAGATGGCTCTGCCAAACGCTCAAGGGGCTTTTTTGTGGGGTGCGCGGAAAACAGGTAAGTCAACTTACTTAAAACACACATTTCCAGAGGCGACTTATATTGATTTATTACATACCGATCTTTATTTACGATATCTAAAGCGCCCAGCCTTACTGAGAGAAGAAATTTTAGGATTAGATAGTAATAAAAACAGTCAAACTATCATTATCGATGAAATCCAAAAAATCCCTGCGCTTTTGGATGAAGTTCACTGGCTTATGGAAAACACGCCACATACTTATATTTTATGTGGATCTAGTGCACGCAAGTTACGACGCCAAGGTATTAACCTCTTAGGTGGAAGGGCTTGGAAGTATGGATTTTTCCCGCTCGTTTATCCTGAGTTACCTCATTTTGATCTAAAATCCATTTTTAATAATGGGCTTCTGCCATCGCATTATTGTAAATCGCAAGCCAAACGATCCCTTAAAGCTTACCTTGAGGATTATATTAAGCTCGAAATCCAAGAAGAAGGCCTCGTACGTAATTTACCTGCCTTTGCGCGTTTTATGGATGCACTCAGTTTTTCATTAGGGGAGATGGTAAATTATACTTCAATTGCGCGTGAAGTAGGTATCGATGCTAAGACCGTGCGAGAGTATTACCATATCTTAGAAGATACGCTATTAGGCTACTTTGTTTTACCCTATAAAAAGCATGTTGCGCGGGCGATTATTTCTGAAACCCCAAAATTTTATCTCTTCGATGTAGGTGTAGCTAATAACCTAAAAAAAGTTACTATTGAAGCCATTAAGGGTGCAGAAGCAAGCAAGGCACTTGAAAATTATGTGATGACTGAGCTAACCGCCTATAAAGGGCTGAATGATCGTGCCTTTGAAATCACTTATTGGCGAACGAAGAGCGGCTTAGAAGTAGATTTTGTACTTGAAAATGAAACAGGAGAAATCATCGCATTAGAAGTAAAGCTTTCGAGCCAAATTGATCGAAGGGATGTGAAAGGCCTAATGGCTTTTTGTGAAGAGCATAATCCTAAAGCGGCATATGTAGTCTCAATTGAACCACGGGTGCGTAAAATACAATTGGGCGATCAGGTTGTTAGTATTTTGCCCATTGAACGTTTTCTTGAAAAATTATGGCAAGGGGACATTATTTAACGAGAATCCCTCCATCTTGAATACACTTTCTGCTAACCCGGTAGACTAAAGAAACCACATGATACAGCGGTCTTTGAGATGAAGGTTGCAAGAAGCCGTCTGTATTTATTAATGCAACCTTATGTACTTGAGTGCCTTTAGCTGAGAACGACTCCTTTGGCTTTGCGACGACGAATTTCATACCCTACGGCCGCGGCAGCTAATCCTATACCCGCCAAGACGCTCGAGGCTTCGGGTACCGGTACAATTTCCCCATTGGCTAATTGACGGGCCCCCGTAATATTTTGGGCAGACCAATAGATATTATTTAAGAATGATTGAGAGACAGGAGAACCAAAAACAATTTGGTCTATGCCTCCGCCAACATCTAAAATACCGCTCCAATTATCGATCGTCAATAGACCTGCCGTATAAGTAGCCCCTCCTGTAAAAGTAAGGACGTTAGCGCCTGCTCCCGTTCCCATATCCAGTACCGAGCTTGCAGAGAGGGTGAGGGTAGCTACTGTATCTTCATTAGTGTCATTACCTAGATTCCACGTGCCACCGTTCAGGAAGATGTCAGCGGCATCGTTAATTTTATTATTTCCACTATGCAGTAGAGTACCTCCTGTATTAATAGTGACGTTGCCTGTTCCGAGAATGATGGCGTTATCTCCAATACCTATCTGAAGGGTGCCAGCATTCACAATGGTGTTGCCTGTAAAGGTATTCACCTGAGTGGATATAGTTCTGCGAATGATGGTAAATCCGGAACCATTTTTGGTAATGCCTCCTACTCCTGAAATATCGCCATAAATAGTGAATACACCGGTAGTAGTATGGTTGATTACAAGGTTATCGTTAAGAATCAAGTTAATCCCTTCTTGCATATTATGGCTTCCATTGCCACCTGTTACGTTAATTTGTGCATTTCCAGATGTTACATCAAAAGTGAGATTTCTATTGGTTGCGCTATTAGAATCTAATGTATAGTCATTGTTGTCGTTAAAATTTATAGTGCCTACGGTGTGGGCAGATGACATGCTAACTGTTCTATTGGCCGTGATAATACTGCCAAAATTAACTACTACGCCTACTCCGCTAGGTGAACCTGATGGACTCCAATTACCCGCCACCTCCCAGCTGCCATTGGTATTAACATTCCAAGTAGATTGCCCAAAGGCACTGAGGGAAAAGAGGGCCAAGCTGCCGACAAGACCATAGCGTAGCTTTTTTGAAAGTAAGGGATGTGTATTCATGGTTGTATATAGTTTGGTTGGTTTTTTCGTTTAAGGTTCGTCATCTACTTTAATAATATACGGCAAAATTTTAAAAAATCAAAGGATTCGATTAATATTTTTTAAATTTGTTAAAAAGGTCGGAGTATATTTTTTTGGCCGGTGTTTTAGAGTTCAAAAAGATGTCATGCGCTTACGCGTGAAGAATGGAAAGCCCCCTTGCGGAAGGGTAACCGCAAAGGGGCTTTTTGTATTTATTAATTTTAGTTTATTTAGCTTATTGCTTCCACTGCTGCTTTTGATTTGCGACGACGGATTTCATACCCTACAGCCGCGGCAGCTAATCCTATACCCGCCAAGACGCTCGAGGCTTCGGGTACCGGTACAATTTCCCCACTGGCTAACTGACGGGCCCCCGTAATATTTTGCTGAGACCAAAACACATTGTTTAAGAAGGTTTGAGATAAGGCTGGGCCACCAAAGACAATTTGTTCTGCCGCACCACCGGTCATGCTCCCATTCCAGTTCGAAATAGTGAGTATCCCTGCGTTGTAGACACCCCCTCCGGCAAAAGTTATCACGACATTACTTGAGCTAGTGTTAATTATAGAGTTCGCGGAAAGGGTTAATGTGTTTAAGGTTTCAGTGCGACCTTCTTGCCCTACGCTCCAAACCCCTCCATTTAAAGTCATGTTAGTAGCATCTCCAATAACATTATTGGTCCCCAATAATGTTTGATTTAAAGTGCCTCCGCTATTAATGATGATATTAGCTGAGTTACCAATAATATTACCTGAAACAGCCAACCCGTTACCTAATTGCAAGACACCCGAATTGATGATCGTATCGCCCGAATAAGTCGTGTTGCCCGTTAAGAGCATATTACCGGCAAGGGTTACGCTATGCGCGCCTGTTATGGCACCTTGAATCTGAACAAAAGTTGAATTGCCAGTTACAACTAAGTCATCATTTAACGCAAGCGTGACGCCAACTCGAAAAACCCCGCCCGAACTTCCCGTTTGATTTATCTGTGCACTGCCACTGGCTACGTCTAGCGTAAGTGTTTGTGAAGCTGCATCAATGCGATAATTATCACTCGA
>JANYEO010000164.1 GCA_025363025.1 Opitutia bacterium | reverse complement strand
TGGCCCCGCTAAGCCCCGAAACTCATTCACAATCAAAGAACGAATAACGCCCTCTTTAATACGCTCAGTATAAGGCAATTGAAGGTGTTTAAGCAAAACAGGAAGGGCTTCTGGGTAGAGCTCGTTTGTGTTAACGAGCATCCATACCGTGTCCATTTTGTAACCAACGGCAAGCAAGTCGTCGAGGATGGGTTTTTGTTCGGCTAAGCGTTCAAAATAACCAGGTCGTTTTTCTTTATCCGCTTGAATACTAGCAGCCATGACTGGGCCAAATAATTTATCTAAAGAAAATTCTCTCATGATATTATAAAGAAAGGTTTTTAATTTCGATGCCATTATCTTCAATAGCCTGCTTCAATGGCTTAGTGAGTTTAGTATTCGGTCTAACGTGTAAAGTCATCGGGATGTTTTTTTCTTTAGCAAAGCTTATATAATCCTTGAGCTGGAGCGTCAATCCTTGCTGTTGAACGTTTTTTACTTCAATTAATTCGTCCTGATCCACAAAGTCCGGATAGCGCCTACGCGTCGTACCGGGGATATCAATTCCGCGCTTCGGAACCCCTTGTGGTATACCAGCGGCTATTTCACCCATCTTACCTTTTAAACGCGCTTCTTTTTGCCCGCTCGGAAGCCTGAGCAAGCTTGAGGAGCTGTGCTTCGGTTTTAGCGGCTTGGTGCATTTCATAAGCTTTGAGAGTTAATTTTAAACCCTCTTTCGCGATATGCATCTCAGTCCCTACTACCCCGCCCGTTAATAAATTAGCCGCGAGGCAAGCACTGCCAAAAGTGCCCGTTACAACGCGTTCCGCAGGTGATAAAACATCTCCACTGATGGCATCTACCCCCGTTAAAGCACTGTTTAGGTCCTTTACATCACCAACAAAGGGCGTCATTCCAACCGCTCCGGAAGCCAATTGCGGCAACAAACCTTTGTATATATCAAAGTAAGCTTTTAGGTCTTCTTTTAGTAGGCCGATGTTTTTAGATAATTGATCCCATGTATCTTCGCTAGCAAAAAGCAATTGATCGCTATTGGCTTCGATTAGGATATCTTCGTCGGCAAACGCATGCCGCATTAAGAAAGTATCGGTATCTTCATTATAGCTTAGAAACAAATTGGTATCATCTTCAAACGTTTCTGTTCCATCACTCGTTTCCCCCGTGAAAATATGCAGCTTTTTAAAGGGTAGCCCACTGGCTGCATCAACAAAATCGTTTCTAACGAATAATGGTGAAGATGTTTCTCCCTCTGCAACATATTCAACGAAAACTTCTCTGTCTTTATTTTCTACCAAATCTTTCGTAGCTTCATTATTCGACTCATCATATACGGTAGCGGTAACAATAAACTCGTCGGTCTCGACTTCATCTGCTGCAGCTTCGATATCACCTTCAGAGTTTTCACCCGCTTCATTGAAAGCTTCTTCGCTTATTTTTTCTTCAAGGAAGGCTTCAAGTAATGCAGTGTTTTCATCGATACTTAGAGGAGTTTTTTTATCCGTGAACAAATTCTCCCTAATCTCTTTCCAGTTGTTTGAGAACTGTCCCCCATCAACAATCGGTACCACGACGCGGACGTAGGTTTTATGTTTGGAAGGGGTGCTGCGGAGGTTGTTAGGGTCGCGTTTGAGGTTAGCGGGGATGCCGTTTTTGATATTAATGTTTCCGGGGGTGATCATTGAGTAGAGGACGTTATCGGAATTATTATTAAGCACAGAGCCCCCGACAACCGCGTTAACACCATCACCTTGGGTAACATCCCCCGAGCGATCCGTTGGAATAGAGGCGGAGAAGCCGAAGCCTTTTTCTCTAGAATATTCTTCGACAACTTGGACGACTAAAGTCTCGGCATTAATCGTGAGGCCCGCTTCAGGAGCAGCAATTAAGGCCCCGATAAGGGTGATGGTATTATCAACATCAATCGACGCCAGGTACGTGGCCACGATGGATGATTGAGTCCCAACATGAGCCGTGGTCTTTTTGTTTTTATTGAAACTAACATTCCCCCCTGTATCAACACTGCCACCAATACTATACGCATAGGCCGTATCCGCCAGGCTTTCTTAAAACTGTTTACTAATGTAGTAAATAGCAAAAAAAGTGCCGCACGTAATAATACCTGATAGAGTTGATAGGACGATAAAACGCAAACAAGCACGTACGATAATTTTTATATCCCAAAATTCTCGCGTGAAAAGTTTTTTGAAATTATCGATGTTTTTATAGCATGCCCATGCAATGAAAATACCAACGAGTATGCGCATTGACAAAATGCTATGATCTTCAACGCATTTAAATGTTAAGTATCGTCCGATTCCCATTAAAGCCATCCATGGAAAGAAAAGTCCAATTTGAATAATAATAGAAAACAACACACAATACATCCCTCTTAAAAAATTTAATTTTATAGGAGAATTATTGATGTTATGTTTAGCAATTAAAATACGTGTTACCTGAATAGGTAGATAACAAGCAATTAAGCACCAAACCAATATTGAAATAACATATAGCTGCGTTTCGACCCCGAAAAATTTCATGGGAGAGTAACCTTGCACCTCTGCCATTATAAAGTAAATAGGCGAAAGTATAAGGTAACTAGATTTTTCAAAACATAATGGAAGTAAAAAAAGACTTAATGTTATTAAGAGATAATTGTTCTGATTGTTGATAATTGTTTTAGAACGCATATTTAGTTAGCAGCGATATCAATTGTAGATTTTTCATTTTCCGTAAAACTGAAAAGTAAAATAGGCTGAATAACTTTCGGAAACCACCAAGGTGAATAATCAGCTTCACTGAACTGATAAACAGGTTTTCCATTAACCCATATTTGGGTCGAAGGGAAACGATCATGATCCATGTAGCCGCCCAAACATTGCCCATTAGAATCAAAATCTAATGTTAAGTCATATGTAATACCAGGCTTTAAGATATCAATAACCATTTGAGGCAAATCAATTAAGGGATTACATTCATCAGCTTCCATATTAAGCCTGTAAAATGATTGATCAGAATCTTTTCGATAAATGCTATCAAACGTAAATTTCAACGTCTCCCCTGAAGCTTGACCTGTTTCGATAGGCTGACCCAAGCTATCTAATTTATGCGTAATGCCAGTTGCTTTCATTTCATCAATGATAGTGCCTATTCCATTTTCAAACAATATTTTAAACGTATGAAAGGTACGATAAGAGCCTGGTTCGTCAAAGCCCCTATCATCACCTGCCCAAAGCCCGCCAAACTTTAGTACCTTAGCTGCGATAAAAGTCTCAACTTGAATATTTACGATCCTAACACCAGGTCGATTCCCATATCCGAAATCCACCCCCATGATCGCTTCCTTAAAAAAGCTTTCAACACTTTGGGTCTGTGTAAAGTGGTTACCATTTGCAACCGTATCGATACGCAGAGCATTAGCTTCAGGCAAAAAGGTAACATTCACTTCCCCATTTTGAAGAGATTTAAAGCCATCATAAGTCTCTAAATCTTTAATCTTAATAACCCCTGCACCTTCAACGAATGAACCACTTTCACTTAACCAACTGCCTTTATGCGCTAAATAAGATTCACCCAATTCATCGATAAACACAGCCGCATTGCCCTGCCATGAGTCTCCAAGTAGCGATTCAACCATAGCCTGTGGTTCAGTGCGTTCATCTGCATTTATATTCTCTACGTCATCTGTTTCTTCATTTAATGCATCAACAGATGCTGCACCTTCAGCGTGCACTTCTACTGCTTCTTTTTGAACGCTGGGTATTTGGCTGAGCAATGTTGCAACTTGTTGCTCAAACACTTCACCCATAACTGGGTTAGGTTTTTTGCCATCACTGATCAGAGACTGCTTAAGCTGACTCCACGTATTAGCGACTTTGGCCCCGTCAATAATCGGTACCACGACGCGGACGTAGGTTTTATGTTTCGAAGGGGTGCTGCGGAGGTTATTGATATCGCGGTTGAGGTTAGCGGGGATACCGTTTTTGATATTAAGATTTCCGGGCGTGATCGTTGAGTAGAGAACGTTTTCGGATTTATCATTAAGCACAGAGCCGCCGACAACCGCGTTAACACCGTCGCCTTGGGTGACATCACCCGATCGATCAGTCGGTATAGAGGCGGAGAAGCCGAAGCCTTTTTCTCTAGAATATTCTTCGACAACTTGGACGACTAAGGTCTCGGCATTAATATTCAAACGCTCTTCCGGTGCAGCAATTAAGGCTCCGATAAGGGTGATGGTATCATCAACATCGATCGACGCCATATAAGTCGCCACGATGGATGACTGTGTGCCAACATTCGCACTGTCTTTTTTGTTTTTATTGAAACTGACATTCCCCCCGGTATCAATACTGCCCCCGATGCTGTAGGCATAGGCCGTATCCGCCAGGCTTTCTACATGTAGATTGTGGGCGGTAATGATAACGCTTTCGCCGGCGATGTTGCCGCCGATAACATCCATATCTTTGGCAACCGTGATGAGAATGTTTTTGGATTGGAGTTTAGCGTTATGATAAGTTGTGCCATCGGCTTCACTACGAGAGCCATGCACGCCAACCGTTACCGGAACGCCTCCGCCAAACCCGACAGAGCCGCCAACGTTTTGGCTTTTAGATTCAAAGGTATCGTTTCCGGCTGATACAGTAAAGTTGCCGCCTGTTTGTACGATTAATGTTTCGTCCGCTATGATTTGGGACCCATCGATGACCTCGGTGTTTCGACCCGATATGATTTCAATATCTTTGCCAAACATTTCCGTAGGCACGGTATGCGTTTGCGTGCTTGAGCTTTTGAAGACATCTAAACTCACGGTAATGCGGGGGTCAACATTCCCCTTTGCATCGGTAAGGCCTAAGCGTTGGCCAATAGCGCCCTTGGCACTGAGTGCGCCAGCGTTTACTTTATTAAACAGGTACATCGCCTTGTACACTTGCACGGCTGCAAGGATGGACTGCGCCGTGATATCCATGCCGCCATCAGCTTTTGATAATTGATCGAGCGAGTTAATAAGTGGGTCTTCATCCGCAATCGACATGAGGAGGCTTTTTGCATCGGCATCTTTATCTTTAAGTAACATATTAAGCGCATCAGACCCAAAGAAGCTAACACCGATAGAGAATCCTTTAGTGTTGGCATGGATACTTTCTGTTGCCCCTTTGATGATATTATCCCGACCGGCCTTAATATAAATGAGCCCCCCCGCGTGTAGGAATGCAGCTTCGAGAATGTTGTCTTGCCCGGCCTCGATATGAATGCCTTTTTTGGCATAAATAAAGGAGCGCTCTAACTCCTGCGTTGTCATACGGCTATGCACGTGTTGTAGATTGAGGCCGGACATACCGGTCGTCTTCGTGCTAAAGACTTTCGTCACGACTTCAGGAGAGATGATGACATCTTTCTCGGCTTTAAAAGTGGCTTTGCCCTCGGTGCTGAGTTGAGTGTTAGAAAGAGTGATGGAGCCACCGGTCGTGAGAGTTGTGCCCTCCTCTTGGCTAATCAGTACACTGGGGTAATTCGTCGAGCCTTGCTTCGAAGTATTCTTCACTTTAGTGCCGCGGAAGCCCGAATGCCTTTCTATATCATAGACAATCGTTCTGCCTGTTACATCGATATCTTGGCCGGCTTTTAATTCAATCCCGTCTCCCAATATGCGAGAGGCAATCATGATAATGCGACCTTCTTCGCTATTAAGATCTACCCTCTCATCCCCTATGATGGTACCAGGCACTAAATACGTTCGCAGCACAGCTGGGTTGCGGCCTAACAAGCCGCCTAAGGTGCCGACATCTAACATATCAATGGTAGAATAGTCTTGTGCGATGTTAATGATATCGCCTTTTTGGCTAAAGATGCGGACCTTTTTATTAGTAGCAATGGTGCCACCTATATTTTTGACATCGCCGGTAGATTCTATTGTGATATTGACGCCGATAATTTCTCCCCCGGGTTGAGGGATGCGCAGCTCATAAGTTTGGCTAAAAGACTTCCCTATAAAACTACTCCCACTCACCGTTTGCTCGGCAAAGAAAACAGGCTTCTCATTAACTAAGGTAGACACAGACAGGGTGATGGGGCCAGCAGCGGAAGCGATCGTCCCGCTATTATGGACGTCTGCATGTGGCAAATTAAGCGTAACCCCGGTGCCACCGGCAATGAGATTTAACGTGCGTAAATCCACCGTCCCGTCAAGGGGTTGAAAGTTTTTTGGAATGGCGAGCATGGGAACTATAAGGACTTCTTTGCCAGCCGGTGCATCGAAATAATAGAGTTGCTCACCTGCTATATCATCCTGCGTGCCTTCACTAAATGGTGTATCTGAAATAGATTTAGGAACAGGCTTGCGATAAATAAGAGGGTCTTCATCTAATGGGAGACCCGTTGCTATATCGATTACAGCCAAGCTGTAGTACTTGTAAATATCCGTAGGGTTATCAATTTCAGAATTAGAAATCACCCACACCCCTGATTCAAACGTGCTATCCCCTATCACTAAGGCGCCGTTATTTTTTTCGATATTAACGAGTTGGCTTTGTGTGATGCCTTCTTCGTTACCTTCTAACAACTTTACTTCTCGTCCTTTATAAGGCAGAGGCAAGAGCGAAAGACCAGCTTTTTTTGCTATATTGAACCCACGGCGCTTCAGTTCCAAATCTTGCTCTATCATATTCGACGTACCTGCTATGACTTGAGGAATACCAAACAACACCTGCATCTGTACTTGCTGAACCGCAGCGTCTACAACCGGATCGTAGAGAAAACGAAGCTCATCTGCATTGATAAGATTCTTTAAAAGTGAAGCTGAACGAGTATCCATCGAAAAAGCAGATGGCCTCAAAAATAAATAGGATTCATCCATTATTCCGCGCTCTATCATATCCGACACGCCTTGTATAAATGGAGCGATGAATGCGAATTCAGAATTCTGCTCTTTCGTCAAGTACTTGCTGCTAAATGGCTGCCCATGAGGGGTTGTTAGGGTGGTGTGCAATGCATCCCCCTTATACAAGCGGTTCAAATTAATCGTAAAGGCTGTATTAGCTGCATTGATATGAAACCCATTATAGAAATCTATAATCCCATTAATATCTTCTTCAGTGAAGGCCAATTGCTTACCGGCGACGATGCGGGCATTTTTATTGATAACCTGATGATGCTCGATTTGTTGAATGGTTCCATTGGGCCATGTATGCCCGGTGAGGACACTATGGATATCTCCACCCGCCATTAAAGCGGCTTCGAAGACGGCTTCTACACGTTCGAGAACAGTATCAGGGTCACATTTTTTCTTGAAACCATCCTTTAATTTTCTATGGCAAGAACCTTTAATGGTATAGAAATCAATTTTCTCGACCCCTTCATTTTGAATAAAGCCTAAGTGAGCGATCAGATCTTCGTAGGAATAAATAATCGAAGCCTGATTTAATAAATGTGTGGCCGCTAACTTCAGCTGGCTGGCGATGATGCGGGCGGCTTCATGTTTACCCGCGGCAATCTTATTGCCATCTGATGTTGCGCGGTGGTTAATAATCTTTTTTGCCTGGAGATCTAAAAGGCCCAGCGCGATAATTTCGGCCCCGATATTGTCGATGTCATCTTTGGCGATAATTGATAAATCCGAACTACCAAAAATTTGGGACGCGGCCCCGATGTTGTTAATTGTGCCCGCTTTTATAACGGTACCGGATGCCCCACGAATGTTGCCATGATTTTCTAACACGTCCTCGACATCGATTAAACTATCTGCAGCTAATTGAATAGTGGATTCTTTAGCTTTGGCATTCAGTAAATTTTCGCATGTGATTGTAGAGGCATCATGAAAATCTATCAGGCTATTATTAGTAATTTTATTCCCCTTAAGTGAAGAGGCGGCATCTGTTTTTATGATGCCATCATTTATTAAGTAATGAGCACAATCGGCAGCTAAGGCGCCTGCCATATTAATTTCGCCCCCTTTTTGATTAACGATATCGTAATCGCTATGGATAGTAACATCGCCCACTCCGTTAATGGAACCTGGGTTAATGAAGTTGCCTTTTGATGCGATGTGAAGATTGTTTTTAGAATCTAAGCGGCCGATATTTTTAAAATCTCCATGGCTATCAATTTTAAAAACACCGGTGCTACCGATGAGCCCTTTTTTCTCATTCACAAAGCCTTGGTGGGCCGTGATGGTGAACTCACTATCATCTTTGCAAACAGACTCACCAATGCAGCCTTCGCTCATAGAAAGGAGCGAACCCTTGTTAATGAACGACCCGTGTACATTTAAGCTGCATTTATCGCGGCAGGCTAAAGAATTTTCTATCGTCCAATCTGCGGGGGCCTCCCAATCGAAGCGGGCAATAGATATAATGCCACTGCCCTTTATCGGAAGCAAATAGCCGGCTAAAGTTTCAGGCTGGAATTGGCCCTCGTTAATAAACTCCCCACAAGCATTGAAGTTAAAATGGCCATCGCGGATGAGGCCACCGGCTGCATTTTCGAGTGTGCTAACCGATACAGTGGCCGCTCCTAAGACTTGAATGAAGCCGGCATTATAAAATCGTTTTTGATTAATAGATAAATCCTGTGCAATTAATTTGGCAGTTGCGGTATTATTAAAATCAACCGTGGTGCGAATATCGATCGCCCCTTTAGCGCATTCTATACGACCTGCATTGCACGCTTCAGCTGCTTGATTATAAATGAATATTTTTTTATCGGACGCGATTAAGCCGGTATTATTGAAGCCGTTATTATTGAGCGTAACCCGGTTAATGGATTTTATAGTGCCGGCATTGATCAATTTTCCTTTGCCTGAGATTAAGACACTTTCATCCCCATGGATAAGGCCGGTTGATTGATTTTCGATGCTAGTGACACCATTTAATTCTAAAAAGCTGCCATAAAGATTGCCGGCATTGGTAAAGGTATAACTATTAAAAACGGCTTTTCCGGCATACATTTTGAAACTGCTATCCGATTTAGCGTCTTTATCTATGCGGGGGCCAATAAACCCAGTATGATAATTAGAAACAACTAAGGCGTCTACCGTGAAATCGCTTGCGACGATTCGCCCGCTATTAAACAGAGAGTTAGAATGCAGTGTAATACGTGGGGCCTCTAATAGGCCGTTATTGTTAATATTCTTTGCCTTCAATTCGATAGAACGCGTACTCTGAATAAAGGTTTTTTCTTTTAAGACAATGTCATTATCCGTCACCAGGCGAACCGGGAATGGGGACTCGATGGACGTCACTTCAAATTTGTGATTCGGATAAACTTCCATCACCCACTTCATGGGCGTTTTGCCGCCTAATTCAAAATCGATAATAGCTGAGATGCCGCCCTCTTGAAGGGTCAAATGCGTGCTCTCAACGTCTGATTCAACAAATTTACCCCCCTCTATTTGCAATGTTTTTTCGAAGAGATTTTGCACGTTACTCCCTGCTGAATCCACGACCGCTAAGGCCATGGGTAATTCATTTTCAGCCGTGGCCTCTAACACGCGCCATTCTAAATGCAACTCATCGGTTTTAAAGAGATCGGGAAAATCTTTCGCTAGCAAATCCGCGATTTCTTCATCACTTAACTCGCTCGGTGGTAGCGGAGTAAATTGCAGCGGCGTGATAGCTTCTTCCGATACGCGGTCTTCAATATCCCAAGCGCGCGCACGGACTTCGTAATGATCAAAGCCTTCTTTATCTGTTAATGGAAATACAACATCGTGCGTATAAATAGAGTCGTAGGGGGCAGATAGATTTTTGTTGAATTGACGCGGACGATTATATTTTAAGGCCTGCGCATTCGATGACAGTAGCACGGCTTTTGCATTCGCATCACCTGTTTGAAAGCCCCAGCACTCAATAGTATAGCGACCTAAATCCCCATTCGCGTCATGCAAATGAACTTTCACTTCTACCGTTTGGCCCGGCATGGGAGCCTCGGGAATCATTTGGATTGTAGGACGATCCGGCCCGGCATGCACTTGGAATACCGGCCATTCTTTGCTCCCTTCTAGGCCTGTTTTATCGCGGACCACGAATTTAAATTTGTATTCGCCGTATACGGGAGGAGTGTATTTAAGGTGAAAAGCAGCTGGATTTAAGTTTGATTTAACGTGCTTTTGTTCGGGCAATAAGGGTTGCCAGGCAGATTGCCCGGGCGCTTGAACATAAAAAAAGCCTTCGCCCGAATCGAAATCTAAATCTTCAGTTACAACCCTTAAAGTAAAACTCTCTCCTAATAAATATTCCGTATACTTTTGCTCAGGCGTTGCATTGACACGGCGCGCATTAAAGTTTGGGTCGCTCGGACCTTTTCGATAGGTAGCATCTAACCAGTCAATGTAGGGAGGGTGATAAACATATTCTAAGTCAAGGTCGGGGTTGATTGACATAGAGACTGCGGCGGCGCCGCCTGCATTAAAGAAACATAGTTTTGTATTAGGAGCATATGAATCACGAGGGAAATTATCATGATAGACCTGTCCAGGGAACTGCCGCTGATGTTCTGCCTTAATCTCATCTTTGCTAGTATTTGAATTGTGGCTTTTTTTAAACACCCAAAAAACAGGCGCTTCATAAATTAATAATTTCGTAAAACTAGCATTCTCTGTTAAAAATCCAATGGCATCATCCACATAATAAGGATTCTCCTTATTGGATTTCAGCTGCGTATAAAGCTTAGACTGGCCGTTGGCAAAACACCCCTGCGCTGTACCTGGAAAGCTTTTTGATAACTTGTGAAAAGTAGCATCCTTAAACTTAAAAGAACTTTTGACTGGTAGATCCCAACAAATGAAACCACGAGCCATATCCCCGTAAGAACAGACATCAAATTGCCAGCGATGTTCCTGGATGGATTTATTAGTATAAGGCTGGCCACTAAAATGAAATCCACTAATCCCGAATGACTTCCCTACAACACCTTGAGCCCCCCCCAATAAGCAGATAGCTCCGGTCAAGAATAAGCCGTGGGCTTTTTTTGATATTAAATTATTAATTATCAATTTAGACAGGCCTCGACTAAGGGGTAAGATGGTCTGTAAAACTCCCTCCCCTATTTTGTGAAGGAGCGAACGAGCTATTGATAATGTTTTATTGATTAAAGAATGATTTACCATTTTGAGACTAAACAAAGTTAAAGACGCAGGGTTTGATGCGGGCCATTGAAAGCCATTTTTACTCATTTGCACGCTTTTTCTTTTAATAAATTAACGCAAGTGCTAGGTAAATAAAAATACCGACGCCGCCGAATTGGCCTACCGAGAAAGGCTTTAGATACTCTTGCAATAAGAGGCGGTTAAAAACAGTATACAAGAAGCATACGACGTTCTTAAGGATGTTTATAGGTGGAATTATTGAGGCTGTACCCCTGCAAGGCCCGCTCCGCTTAGCGCAAAGAGAAGCCTGCCTATCTGTGAAAGATAAACAAAGGATGCAGCGGCATCGGGTATTTTTGATTTAAAACTATCATTTTTTGCGTAAAAACTAAAAAATGGGCACGAAGCAAAATTGAGACAGGGCTTATGTTGGGAAGAATAGCTCTACAAGCGGTTCTAGAGCGAATTGAGGGAATTTAAAAAACAAGCCACGCGTTAAAAAGAGAGACCCAGCGAGCGGTTTTTTTTATAATATGCTTACCAGGAGCACGTTATGGAGCAAGCGAAACATGGATGACCCTGTTTGTTTAGCAACCAATATACCGCTGCACACGCGTGTTTTAAAAAATACTCAGGGTCTTATAGTGAATTGAATTTAAAAAGGCTTTCCAGTCTTATTGTTTTTCTTCACAAAAGCAGATTGTTTTAACAAATCAATGGGGTTGTTGGAGCGAGAGGGCCGTTTGAAGGAACATGTAGATTGCTTGAAGGGGTACTCGGGCTGCTTGAGATAAAGTTGGGAATATTGGGGAGAATTAAACCCAAGGTTTTAAGTATATGAGGCGAAGCGTGAGACCAGGCCTCACGCTTCGAGAGTCCGGACTGCTGGGGCAGTCTAGGTTTAAAATAAGATACAGGGTTGTTCCAATTTTAAGCCACTATACTTGCGATAATAAAGCCCCCCAGGAGGCCAATGCAATGCGCCCAAGCCCCTGTGGCAACGCCCGCTAGGTTCCATGGCTAGCACACTGTTAATCAGCCCTTGTCTCTATCCAGGCCTAATTATTTAGCTTTTTTGTAACGGTGCTTTCTGCCGTCTTCTGCATGAATTTGCCGATAAAGACCCACTAAATCCTCCGACAATACCAGCCGGCGAACGGCTAAGCGCATTAGCTGGCCATCGGTGATGCTGAGATTAACTCCGTTTTGAACTAGATGAAGCCGCATTTGCTCCAACTTTGTAATATCAATGGGCAAAAAATAAGCGGATAGACGCGTTGGGGAAACTTCCCTCCCCTCCCCTTCTTCAGGAGCTACATGAGATGCAATGGGAGGTATTGCTACTACGGGTGAAAGGGCGATTACATCGGGCGATGGCTTTATGTGCAGCGCCTCCTGCTTTATGGAAGCCGGGACCGCCTCTGGGACTAGGGCTGACGACAATTCATCACTAAGGCCTTCGTGCCGTGCATCGTGGATTTGATCGATCGCTTTTTGTCTTTCGGCCGCAACCGTCTTTTTAAAAACAGACGCTAAGCTATTTAACTTATCACTATTAGATTGTTTCTTTTTAGTAGATTTCATTTGAGTATCTCCATCGCTAAGTTAACGACACGGGCACGGTCCTTCCCCACAACGGACTTCCACCCGAGTGAGCTGGCTAAATCGTAAGCCGAAGCCAATGGAAGAAAGTTGGTTAAAGCCGAAATATTCACCTGGGCTGCTAGGGCCTTTTGGCTTTGTTTACCCACAATTGTATTAGAGCGGACTTTGTTAAAGAGTAACTTGGATTTGGCAGAGGGCCTTTTATATTCCTTAATAAGCTCCGCCATGGGAATTGTGCCATGGAAGGCCATAGGACTCATTTCCGTAACTAAAATTAATCGATCCGCCCGTTTAATAAGGTCTACAAATTTGTCCCGAATGCCTTTTTTATCCAAATCTAGGTGGCCGGGTGTATCAATGATAACTACCTCCGCCTCTGGAAAATTGCTCATTAAGGGAACCTGACCCACATTTTGAGCCCACCAACTAAGAGACCCCTGGGGATCCTGATCATCAATGGCAACGGGCAAAGAAGCAGACTTAAGGGCGCTAGCGACGAGCAAGGCAACGGTGGACTTCCCTACCCCACCCTTTTGATTCAAAAAAGCTATATGCATACAATAGGTGTATAGATAACTCTTACATTTAAAAGTAATTTGGATCAAGCATTTTTCCGTTATTAATCTTTTTAATTAATAGACTATAACCAAATTTGGATAATTGTGATTTATGGAGACAAAAAAGCCCAAGAGCCTAAACTTATGCAACGGGCATGCATAAAGCAAGCTGCATTTTTTGGATAATTGCTATATTGCCAAAAAACCTAGATACGAGAAAAGGGATTAACTTAACTAGATTTAATAGATAAAACAGTGATGCATTAGAACCACCTTAGATTTTTAAACTAAAAACTAAAATCATAAAAACCAAATTACGTTATTAGATTACAAAATTAAAGCCAATTAATGTAACTGTAATAGAGAATTTAAACCTAGATCGACTTAATCCAATTAGATTTTTTACCTCAAAAACCAAAAAGTGGAATTAGACTTTTAAACTTTAAAACAAAAACATAAAAACCAAATTACAATACATCCACGTAACCAAAACACATACATAGATAAAAGCGGAAAAGAACTAAAGTAAAACCAAAAACAGACATTGGATATATCCACTAAACCAACTTGCGATACTTGGATAAAATTACAAATAAAAAGGCTATCACCAAAGGGGAAAATAGCAAAACCAGGGACCTTAACCAGCAAGTAATCATGGTGAAGCAATTAACAATCAACAGGTTCAGTTAAAATGCAAGCAAGCTAAAGAGGGCATTAAGGCCCATCAAATGACAGGGTAGGGGCAAAATATTCTTCCACTAAGTTATAATAGTAATGTGAAGGGAAATCAACATCTGCTAACTCCCGCAACGATTCCACATGTTTGATACGATCGGACTCATTTAAAACCTCAAGTAGCGGAAGTTGGTTAATAGCCTTCTCGCGAATTTCTAACCTAACAGCTGCTGGCAAACTCATAAACTTCTCCTGAGCCATCTGATACTGGAAAATTAACTTTTCTCTTTCCACGCTCTCTGCGTCTACTTTTAAAAGTGGCCGTGGCTTAAGTTTTTTATCCTTTAAGCGTACCTCAAACCAATACATACGCCGAGAGGGCTTACCCCCGTCATCTTTCAATTCTGTGATATAATCACCCACTGCATTCACTTCTCGCAGGGGCAATGCGATGACCTTTCTGATAAAATCATACCGATTTTTATATTTACCTTCGCCAACATTAAAGAGTAAACGCAAGTCATCGATTGAGTATGAAGGCGTGCGACACATATCCGACGCAACATTAAAGTACTGGCCGCTTAGTTGGTATATTTTAAAAGCATATCCCGATTTAAAAGCCATTAAAACTTCTATATCAAAAATGCGATAAGAATGCGGCTTAAACAACTCCTGCACCATCAAAGGAGAATAACTATATTTAATGGTATGCGTTTTAGTAATGACACAATCTGCCAAAAGCGACGAATAACCCCAAAGATAAGGAAGGTCTACTTGTCGCTTACAAAAGGCTTCCCAATTAATTTTATACTCTACTAATGATTGTAATGTTTTTTTAAGCTCCCCATCATCTCTGCAATTTAATGATTCTCGCAATGATTCCATAGGAATCTCATAAATATCGCCAGGATTCATTACTTTCCCGCCACGCAACGCCCAATACAAAAGAAGACGTGAAGTCTTTTCCTGAATAAGCAAGGGGTAAGAAGGTGCATTTGTTATCTTACTAGACTGCTTAAGTTTTTTTTGTGCAGCACTGCTCATATATTATTCATTATTGCGACTTGAGATTAATTTCAAGTCGCAACTTATAAAATGTAACGTACCCAGTAAACATGACCTTGAATTAAAAACAACGACTTTTTCGGATTATGCCACTAGCTGAAAGATTGAGCATACAATTCCCAATAAAACCGCTCTATTAGTGCGATATAAAATGCGGTATAGCCTACTTTGCATGATAAATAATCCAAAAAATAAAGATTCTTCAAAAATAACGACCTCGTCGGATTAAGCCCGTTATAAAATTAACTACCTTATGGTCAATGAGTTAAATGTCACTAAAACGTAAATAACCCTAAAACACCGACTTTTACGGACCTTCTTTATTGATAGTTCTAAAAAATGAAAACCCATAAAGACAAGTTGCAACTAAAAAGCTTTTTGACGTACTATTTAATTGAATCAAACCCTAGTATTACGACTTTTACGGACGCCTATTAAAATCGACATAACTGTCTCAATAATAACTAGTTAACAAAATTAAAGTGGGTTGTAATTCATTAAAATACTGTATTTTTTAAGCTTACTGAACGCCCATAGGGACCTTATTTAAATCCGCAAAAGTCGTTGTTTAATCCATTGAGGTCGTTATTTAATCCGCAAAAGTCGTTGTTACATCCGAAAAAGTCGCGGTTCCATCCATAAAAGTCGCATTTATATCCGAAAAAGTCGTTGTTTAATCCGTAGAGGTCATTATTTTTATCATAACTACTTGTTTAACAACATAATGTGAATACGTATACTTCTAATACTATTAATATGGATTATACTTTATACATTTAATATTATAATAAAGGTTTTTTTAGACAAAGAACCTACTAATTAAATCTTATCTTTATGGATAAATTTTTAAATTCAGCGGCCCTAAGATAATTAATGCAGATCTGTTTTTCAATCTATTGTATTTTAAGCACATACAAATTAGTTTTTTGGGCCCATTGAATTTATACCATTAATATTAATTATTCTATCAGGAATTCTTTTTGATAGAGAGTCAATTGGCAAGTTGAACTATGTAGTGAGATAAGCATTTTAAAACACACAGCAAGCTGCAGAATTGAGATTAACGCCGTATGCCTAAACTTTTTTGTTGAATCTCTTCGACTTCAACTTTAACGACTTTGGCTTTAAAAGCTTTCTGAGTAAAGAAGCGGTAGAGTTTTTTCAAGAAGCTAATTTTGTAGTCTCTGGCCGATATATGTATATGTCTTATACGACGATGATTACGTATATGTCTTCTATTCTCGTGATCTATGTGAAAGTATGCAGCCGCCAAATCATATGAAGAAGAGATCAACTTTCCTTCTTATTCTATG
>JANYEO010000137.1 GCA_025363025.1 Opitutia bacterium | reverse complement strand
TCCATCCCGACTGATCCAGCTCCGTTGCGTGTCAGATGACGAAACCTTAGGGGCGATGGAAACCCTGCTGCGTTCGAAGGCGGTCGCCTGCGTGATTGCAGAAACCGCGCGGGTTTCTCCTAATCGCTGATACTAGCCATTGTTACCACGATTGAGTATGTGCAGGATGGGTTATATGAATGGGGAGGTGACGTTGGGGCTCCTTATATTGATCAGCTTAGAGGGCTCGAAGAGATCAGCGACTGTTTAATGACCGTTGAGGGAGGCCAGGCCGTTGAGATGGACGCATGGATGTATGGGGTGCAGACTTTGGCGCGCATTTATAATGCTTTAACCGTGTTATTGGAACACTTGGATACGGGTGTTATTCGACAGGACCATGAAGAGTTGAAGCAGGGGCTTCAAAATTTATTCGATGACAAGCTTCAAGCGGCATTGGAGGAGGAGAATGTATGGCGCGCATTTAACTCCGGCGAGCAATTATATATTGACGCAGCTTTTGCTTTTTTAGAGGAAGACCGCGTGAATGAAGCGGCGGGGGCTACCCCGATATTATTGGATCCGCTCAATGAGCAAGCCCTTTTAGGCGGAAAGCCAGTCCCGAAACTATTACAAAAGAAGCGATTGTATCCGTACCCGATGGGTTCTTGTACGGTGGAGGCTCGGCAGTTTGGTTTTTTATTTTGAGAGAGCCGCAGATTGAAATTCCTCCTGAAATTAGAAATTATTTAGTGAGAGGGGTAATGCTCTATTGGCTAGGGCATTTGGATGAAATTAATTGATAAATATATCTTGCTAGCATCTTCCTGCTATCAATAAGATTGGAGTGGGCCTGCCGGCCCAATCAAATAGATTAAGGTATTTTTAACGCTCCTATTGTTATGGCTGCTCCCTGCAATTTATCGGGGTCTTGTATCCCTTCTCTTTTCAAAAAGTACCTCATGGCTTTGACAGGCTTTGTCATGGTGGGCTTTGTCCTCGTCCACATGATGGGGAACTTGCAAATGTTTCGTGGGCCGGATGCGATTAATCAGTATGCGCATTTTTTGAAGACCTTGCCAGGGGCGTTGCTCTGGGGGATGCGGGGCTTTTTGATAGTGGCTATTGGGGTGCATGTTTGGATGGCCATTTTGCTTACGAAGGAGAACCGGGCGGCTCGCCCACAGGGATACTTGAAGCAGGCGGTTGTCCGGGCGACTTGGGCTTCGCGGACAATGGGACTTTCGGGGTCGTTACTGCTTTTTTTCATCGTCTTCCACGTCTTGCACTTTACCACGCGGGTGATCTTCCCCGAATACCAGATGGAGGATTATTATACTATATTAGAGGGGGATGTAGTCTTTAATGTTTATCAGATGGTAGTAGATAGTTTTTCTAAGCCATGGGTTACGGGTTTTTATCTCTTTGCTATGGGGGCCTTGTGTTTGCATTTGAGCCATGCGGTATGGAGTATGTTCCAAACCTTGGGCTGGACGAATAAGCGGACGCGGCCGATGCTGAAGGGGTTGGCTAGGGTTTATGGTTGGGTGATTTTTATTGGATTTGTCGTGGTGCCGCTCGGGGTTATCAGTCGCATCTTGCCCCCTATGATGGGGGATGAGGAAGTGATTATTTTATCGATCGAGGCCGAGCCTTTTGATTCTGAATCCCTTTAACTTAACTATCTTTTTCTATGCGCCTTGACGCCCAGATACCCTCCGGCCCGCTTGCAGACAAGTGGGACAATCATCGCTTTAGTGTTAAGCTCGTAAACCCGGCCAATCGACGAAAATACCATGTGATTGTGGTTGGTTCTGGCCTTGCAGGGGGGGCTGCAGCGGCAACCCTGGCTGAGCAGGGGTATAATGTATCGTGTTTTTGCTACCAAGATAGCCCGCGCCGGGCCCATAGTATTGCCGCCCAAGGGGGGGTGAATGCGGCCAAAAACTATCCGAATGACGGGGACAGTATTCGCCGGCTTTTTTATGATACAATTAAGGGGGGGGACTTCCGGGCGCGGGAGGCGAATGTTTACCGTTTGGCCCAGGTCAGTGTTAATATTATTGATCAATGCGTTGCTCAAGGGGTGCCTTTTGCCCGGGAGTACAGTGGTTATTTAGATAATCGATCTTTTGGAGGGGCCCAGGTTTCCCGCACTTTTTATGCGCGCGGGCAGACGGGGCAGCAACTTTTGCTCGGAGCGTATTCCTCTCTTAGCCGGCAGATTGGCTTGGGGACGGTGAAAATGTATAACCGGCATGAGATGCTGGATGTGGTCATTGTCGATGGGCATGCCAAGGGGATTATTACCCGGCATTTGGTAACCGGGGCGATTGAGGCCTGGAGTGCGGATGCGGTCATCCTAGCTACAGGCGGGTATGGAAATGTGTTTTACCTTTCGACCAATGCACAGGGGTGTAATGTGACGGCGGCTTACCGCTCTTTTAAACGCGGAGCGGGTTTTGCTAACCCTTGTTATACACAAATTCACCCAACGTGCATTCCGCAACATGGGGAGGATCAAAGTAAGTTGACGCTTATGAGCGAGTCCCTCCGCAATGATGGGCGCGTGTGGGTACCGAAGAAAATTGAGGACTGCCCGCTGGATCCCAAAATGGTTCCGGAGGAGGCGCGCGATTATTTCTTAGAGCGCAAGTACCCGAGTTTTGGGAATTTGGCCCCACGGGATATTTCCTCCCGCGCAGCGAAAGAGGCGTGTGATAGTGGGCGGAGCATTGCCCCTGGCGGACAAGGGGTGTATTTAGACTTTGCAGATGCCATCCAGCGTCTTGGCCAGAAGGCTATTGCCGAGCGTTATGGGAACCTCTTTGAGATGTATGAGTGTATTACGGGCGAAAATGCTTATGAGCGCCCCATGAAAATTTACCCAGCCGTGCATTACACGATGGGCGGGCTGTGGGTTGATTATAATTTGATGAGTAACGTCCCCGGGCTCTTTGTTTTAGGAGAGGCTAACTTCTCTGACCATGGGGCCAATCGGTTGGGGGCCAGTGCACTGATGCAAGGATTGGCTGATGGGTATTTTGTGTTGCCAGCAACTTTGCCTAATTATTTGGCTGAGGTGGGGGCGAATAGGCCTTCGCTTGAGGTGGCTCCTTTTAAGGCGGCCATTGAAGCGGTGAAAGAGCGAACAGCCCGCTTTTTATCGATTGGCGGAAAACGATCTGCACGGTCCTTCCATGTGGAGCTGGGGAAGATTATGTGGGAGAAGTGTGGGATGGCCCGGAGCAAGCAAAGCCTTGAAGAGGCCTTACAGGAGATACCGGCCTTGCGTGAAGCTTTTTGGAAGGAGCTGTGTGTGCCGGGTACTGGAGAGTCACTAAATATGGAGCTTGAGCGGGCGGGCCGCGTGGCGGACTTTTTAGAATTTGGCGAACTCCTTTGTCGTGATGCGTTGGCCCGGGAAGAATCCTGCGGGGGGCACTTCCGGGTCGAGTACCAGACAGATGATGGGGAAGCGTTACGCAATGACGAGGCCTTTGCCCATGTGGCTGTTTGGGAGCACAAAGGGGATGCAGCGTTACCGGAGCGTCATCAAGAGCCTTTAGTTTATGAAGCAGTGAAATTCTCAACCCGTAGCTATAAGTGAGGCTGGCTTCTTTCTGTGTGCGGTCTTTTTATTGTTAAACACCCTTTTAACCCAACGATTTTTTAAATAAATTTCCCTTCATGAAGCTCTTCTTAAAAATTTGGCGTCAACCCAATGCGGCAGCGGTAGGGGCGTTTGAGGATTACGTATTGGATAATATTTCCCCGGATGCGTCCTTTCTTGAAATGTTGGACCAGCTGAATGAGCAGTTGATTACTCAAGGAAAAGAAGGGGTCGCTTTTGACCATGATTGCCGCGAAGGGATTTGCGGGATGTGCTCCCTCACGATTAACGGGATTGCCCATGGGCCGCGCCGCGCGACGACGACTTGTCAGCTACATATGCGGCACTTCCGCGATGGGGAGACGGTGACGATTGAGCCCTTTCGGGCCCGGCCATTTCCGGTGTTGCGGGACTTAGTGGTGGACCGTAGCGCTTTTGATAAGATTATCCAATCCGGTGGGTTTATTTCCGTTCGGACGGGTTCTGCCCCGGAGGCGAATCAGACACTAGTTGCGAAGCCAGATGCGGACCGAGCGATGGATGCCGCTGAGTGTATTGGTTGTGGGGCCTGTGTGGCGGCCTGTAAGAATGCTTCGGCTATGCTCTTTGTTTCTGCCAAAATTGTTCATTTAAATACGTTGCCCCAGGGGGCGCCTGAAAAAAACCGCCGTCTCTTAAATATGGTGAAGACGATGGATGAGGCGGGTTTTGGCAATTGTAGTAATTATGGCGAATGCGAGGCCGTGTGCCCCAAGGGCATCCCGCTAGATTTTATTGGGCAGCTTAACCGGGAATGGGCCGTGGCTAAGATGAAGGATATAGTGTCAGGGGTAGAGTAAAGAGGGGCGACAAGTTACGGGGTAGGAGGAGGGGTTTTAAGAATAGAGTGAATATCGATGCTAGCGAAGGCGTCTGAGGATAAATCGATCATTTGCTGCAGGGCATCTGCTTCTTGTTGTTTGAGTTTGGAGATGCTTTTAAGTGCATCAGTTGCGATGTCGGGAAGATTTTTCAGATCCTGTGTGAGTGCGGTTTTTTCTGTTTTCAAAGCATCCATCCGGTTGGCGATGGGAATTGCATTAAAGGGATCGAAGTAAATCGCCGCTTCTCGTGAATCCATTTCGTTGAGGGCAGCTTGAGTGTCTTTGAGTCGTACTAAGCTTACTTTTACCAAAGAGAGGGTTTTTGAAATTTCTTTATTTGCGGTGTCGTATCTTTGGCAGGCTGTAATGAGTGAGGCATTGCTGATCAACTCTGCCTTAGTGAAGCGGGAAAAGCTTGCGGACATGAAAATGTCGAGGGCTTCCCTTTGTAGGCAGGAGGCATCTCGTTCTGCTTGAAGAGCTTGAAGAGCTTTTTCGGTCGCTTTTGCATCGAAGACTGGTAGGCCGAATGCAAACAAGCTGGCAGGGGCCAAGGCGACTAAGAGAGCGAAAATAACGGGTTTGAGGGTAGGATAGGGGCTCATGATGACTCACTATAGCTTTATTTGTGTTTTTTGTCTAATAATTTTAGAAATAATGCGGGTGGTGGTGGGGCTGGCCCATTCAAGGGTGAAGTGCAGCATCAAGAGAAGATGGAAAACCGCTACAGAGGCGAAGCGTGAGACAGGGCCTCACACTTCGCGAGTCCGGACTGCTAAAGCAGTCTGAGTTAAAAATAAGATGCAGTGTATTTCTAATTTCAATGCACTATATATAACAAACCCGCTGTGTCTAACACGCAGCGGGTTTGTTGAAGGCCTGAGAGTAGGCTTATGCTGAAAAAACGATGTTCTTTTAGCGTGAATGTTTTTTAGCCAGGGTGGAGGCGCGGATACAGAGGCGCGGTTCTACGCAAATAGAAGGGAAGGCGGCGGGAAGCTCCGAATTAATTTGAGCCACGGCGCGGTTAAAGGCGGCGTAGGCCATTTGATAATAAGGAATCGCCATTGTTGTGAGCGGGACCCAGGAGAAGCGGGCGGCAGCGTCGTCATTAAAGCCGGCTACGGCGAGGTCATCGGGGATGCGTAGGCCTTGTTGGTAGGCCATTTTGCAAACCCTCCATGCATCTGCATCGCAGTAGGCAATGATGGCATCAGGCCGGGTTTGGCTGTTGTAGAGCCATTCGAGTGTGGCTTCTTCCCCTTTTTGCTCCAGGATCCAAGGCTCGGTGGGGGTGAGATTGGCGGCTTGCATGGCTTCTGCATAGCCCGCATAACGATCCGTCAGGCTGGTGTGGAGGCTTTTTGAGCTTTCTGCCTGGCTTTTGAAAAAGGCAATATTGCGATACCCTTGATCGATTAAATGTTGGGTAAGCGTTTTGGCCCCGCCCAGGTCATTCACATAAACGGCTTGTTGATCTTGCTTGGTATTGAGGTGAATGATCGGGAAATCGGTATCGGTTAGGACTTTTTGATAAGATTCAGGAAGAGTGCCGGTGTAATTGAGAATAATGAGTGCATCTAAGTGAGACTCATGGAAAACACGGGAGACGGCTTCGCGGTTGCGGGCCTCTAGCGACGGGAGGCGAATCATGGTTACCCGGAAGTTGTGCTCGAGCGCGGCGTCGTGAATACCAAATTGGGCGGCTGCGGGCTCTATAGCTTCTGGATCATCTTTGGCTACCATGTAGCCGATATTTGAAAAATGACGGGAGCGGATGGAGCTAGCCCCGGCATGAGGCCGGTAGTTGAGCTGCGTGGCATGGGCGCGGACGCGGGCAATGGTCTCGGGCTTGAGCTTAATATTAATATTGTCCCGCGGGTTGAGGGCTTGGGAGATGGCTCCAACGCTTAGGCCTAAGTCTTCCGCTAGGTCTTTAATGGTGACGCGACGGGTAATTTTTTTCTGGAAATTGAGTTTCATAATACGTTATACAAGGTGAAGGGTTTTAATCCCTTCGCAATCCCAAAATAAGGTAAAAAAGACTTTTTATTTAACTCAATATAAGGTGTTTACAGTATTTTTGGCTTAATTTTGCGAGAGTGATATCTCAGTTTCAAAACGCCTGCCTATGATGAGGGATAATTCAAAGAGCCCGTATAGGGGGATAGCGAGTAAGATGAGGCTGAGAGGGTCCCCTCCTGGCGTGATGAAGGCAGATAAAATAAGGATGCCGACGATAATATGTCGGCGGTAAACGGCGAGGGTGGCCGTATGGACTACTCCTAGGGCGATGAGGACAATGAGCACTAGGGGGAATTCGAAACATAAGCCAATCCCCAAGGTCATCCATACTACGAGTCCATAGTAGTGGGGGGCGGACCAGATGAGCTCGAACCCAAACATGCGGTTTAGTTCGATGGCTACTTTGAGCGAGGTCGGCAAAAGCCATAAGTAGCTAAAAAGGGCCCCCATTAAAAAAAGAGCTAGGGCGGATAAAGCAGCGGGGATGAGGGCTTGTTTTTCTCTAAGGGTTAGGGCTGGGGCAATAAAGCGCCCAAGAAGAAAAAATATAAAGGGAAGAGCTAGGGCAAACCCGCCTAAGAGGCACACTTGAAGAAGGACGGAGAAAACCCCCATGGGGCTAGTGGTCACGAGGCCTTGGAGTAAGTGGGGCTCATCGATCATTGCTTGATGAAGCGGCCACATGAGGAGGCTGGCCATTTCTGGCAAAAAGCAGGCCACGCCCCCACATGTTATGAGTAGTGCAAGCGCGCACCCGACAAGGGTTGACCGAAAGGCTTCTAGGTGTTGGAGTAACCCCATGGGGGGGGGTGTTTGTTGCATGGGCAAGGGTTTATTTGCGTTAAATGTGTTGTTTGCCTTTTTTAGGCCTAAAGTTCGTCATGGTATTTGTTGATGACTTCAAGAGCGGCAGCGGCTTCTGGATCGCTGGTTTTGTTCTGATCGAAATAGGCTGTAATATCGCTTGCGTTCAGCCCAACAGATACGGCAAAGCGTCTCTGGAGGAGTTTGGCTAATGTATTGGATTTTGCATAGTGGGCGAGTGTTTGAGGTAGTTTTAAAAAATTTTCTTTTAATCCCACTTCTACTGAAAAGCCCATTTCTTTCAAAAACATATAAATGCCAGGCGTATGATCCATTCCTGTTATTGCAACCAAGGGTACATTTAACGCTTCTGCTGTATTGGATAATGTCTGTAAATGGAGGGCCATATAGAATTCGCGCAAACGATCACCGAGTAGGCCGCTTACGATTTCTTCTTTGTCGTTCATGGCTTGAATATTTGCTACTGTGTGAGCATTGATGGATCTGACGTTTTTTAGCAATGTCTCCGTGTTTTGCAGATTATTTTTAAAATCCTCCGGCATGACCTCTGCTTCGGGTGAGGTTAAAACAGCGGCCGTTAATTGAACTAAGATGGGTTGTAATTCATTTAAGAGCGTTAAGACTAGCTCTTTTGAATAAGTTATCTTTTGATTGAGCCAGAAGGGCTGCAGGAAGAACCTCAATCGGTCTTGGTCTGTTCTTACCCGGGTTTTAGCAAATGATTGGGTTAGTTGAGTGAAGAAAGGGCCTTGGTTTATTGTTTGCCACAGGGCCCATTCTTTATCGCTAAACATGAGCATCGCAAAGGCCTCTTTCATCGAAGCTAATGAAAGTTGATGGTCCCATAATTCAGGAAGCGCGGAGCGAACTGTTGCTGTTAAATATACGGGTGAATGGGGTGAGGTCAGTATTTGCTCACACATTTCCATTAAAATAAGCTTAGAGTAGAAATAAAATAAATGGGCGATAAGCCGTGCACGTGTATCATCAAGTGAGGCTATATATGCCTGGTTGTCTGGGTTTAAATCACAAATTGAGTGATACATACAAGGTGTGTCGACGCCATCAATGCTTGGGGTGTTGGGGGCTTCAACTCCTAGTAAGAGTTTTTGTGATTTGGCTTTTTTAGCGAGAGCTAACGATAGCGCATCGTCATTGACATTATCATGATGCTCTCCTACTAAATAGATCGTATTGCCCGCGGCAATAGAGTTTAAGGCGAAGCTGCTTATGATTAAGATAATCAGAAACAGTTTTCCGGCAGATTTGGTTAGGTAATTGTTTGTGGACATGTGTCGAGCGTACATTGATATGCTTATTTGTTAATATATCCCTTTCTTTTTCGGGGCGCCTTATAGGCTGCTAACGTTATCAAGATAAGCCTTGCGGATGGCTAGGCCCGCAAAAGTGACGATGTATTTGCCCTCGTAAGTTAAGGGGGCCAGGAGTTCGTCTAAAAGCTTTTGTTTTACGGGAAGGACTTGTTTTTCGGCCAATTCGGGCTCTAGGGGCCCTCCCTTTAGATAGGCGACTTTACCTTGCTCGAGCAGTCGTGGGGCAATCCAGCTGAGAAAAGCGGGCAAGGCGGCGACGGCACGGCCCAGTATCATATTGAATTGGCCGCCTTGTTTTTCCACCCGGCCATGCACGGTGAGGACGTTTTTAAGGCCGAGGACCCCGACCATGGATTTGACGGCGTCAATTTTCTTCCCCACGGAATCGATAAGAAGGAAGTCGGCCTCTGGGTAGCAAATGGCCAAGGGGAGCCCGGGGAAGCCACCCCCGGTGCCGACATCGAGTATGCGCATGCCAGGTTTTATGTTAATGACTTTGGTAAAGGCGAGACTGGGGAAGAGATGGTTTTCTTGAAGAAAGTCGACGTCTTTTTTGGAGACTAAGTTTAGCTTATCATTCCACGCGCGAACTTCGGCCATCAATTGTGCGAGTTGCTCATAGGCAGCTGGCGGGAGGGCAGGGAAGAGGGCCTCGAGGGAGGGTGTTGATTGATTTTGAAGCATTGAGGCTTAACCTTTTCTGGCGGCTTTTTCTTCCGCCTTTTGATCCCGCCTAATGCAGGTAAGTTTGCTGCGTAGACGTTCGCGTAGGGCTGCAGTTGCGTAATCGATAATGAGAATGCCGTCTAGGTGATCATATTCGTGCTGAATGCATTTGGCAAATAGACCGTTGGTTTCTAGTGTGTGAAAGTTGCCCTCTGTGTCTTGGAAGCTTATAGTCACTTCTTCGGGTCGGGTAACCGGAACGCGGACATCAGGCAGGGACATACAGGCTTCGCTGAGAGTATCCGTTTGGGTGCTTTTTGCCGTAAAAACAGGATTAATGATAACCAGGGGAAATAAAATGTCTGGAGGCGGTGTTTTGCCGTCGTAGGTATAGGTAAAGACGTGTCCGTAATCGTTCCGAATATCTACGACAAACATGCGAAGACTTTTGCCCACTTGTGGAGCGGCAACCCCGTAACCTTCTTCTGCGTGCACCGTATCGATCATATCGTTTGCAAATGCCTTGAGCGCTGCATCGAAGTGTGTGATGGGTTGAGCTTTTTCGCGGAGGACAGAGTCTCCATAGAGGCGGATTCTAAGTGTCATAAAAAGGGTAAAGTGGGGCATCTTTGGGGCTTCGGCAAGGATCGATTTACGCATTTTATGGGACTGTTTACGGGTTTGCTTTTGAGAATTTTGGGTAAAGGTGCGGTTGGGTAGGGCTTAATTTGCTTTGGGACTTGCTAACAGCTTGCTTTTTGAGCGGCGCTCGGTTTGGCTCTTGGCTTTCATATATCAAACATGTTTACCACATTATCTATTATCCCTTTCTTAGCCCAGGCCGATGCATCTCCTTTTGGCGGCGGCATGAACATTATGGTCCTCGTTTTAATGATGGGGGGCTTTTGGTTTCTTTTAATTGCGCCTCAGCGTAAGCGCCAGAAGCTTCATGAACAGATGCTTAAGGCTCTGGAAGTGGGCGATGAAGTATTAACCTCAGGTGGGCTCTATGGAACGATTGCTCAAGTTAAGGAAGATCGTTTGGTTTTAAAAGTCGCTGAAGGGGTCAAGGCGGAGTTCCATAAAACGGCTGTGCAAAGCAAGGCCACCTTGCCCAAGGATACGAAGTAGTTCTTTTTTGAAGGCAAGCATGGCTGGAGCGTTTTGCATTAAATGCTTGTTTGCTTCTTGGAGTAATACAAATAGTCTCAGGCCTTTGATTGATTCACTTTATTTATATTAACCTTTAAACGCTAATACGTTATGAGAAGCGGTCTTTGGTGGAAGCTAGTTTTAACCCTGGGTGTTATTGCCTGGGCGGCGGGTGAATTGATCCCTTTGCAGGATCGGCCATTTGAGCCGTACTTGGTGGAGCAGGCTAGCCATGACCCTGAGGGCTTTCAATCTTTGCTGGCGCGTGCGAATGCCCGTGTAGCAGCCGGAGGGGCGCCTACTTTGTTCGTAGCCTTAAAAACGATTGCCAAAGAGGATAGGCTCAATCTGGCGCTTTACTTTCCAGGCCTAGATGTGGCCGATGTGAAGAATTTGGACCAGCGAAACGAGATTTTGCTTAATTATTTACTGCAAAATACGCAAGGCCGCTTGAAGCTAGGGCTCGACTTAAAGGGAGGATTGGCCTTTACGCTTAAGGTGGATGAGCAAGCGCTCCACGGGGCCGATGAAGCCTTGAGTGTCCAGCGTCTTGAAAAAGCGGTGGAGATTATGCATAACCGTATTAACGGCTTGGGCGTGACGGAGCCCCTCATCCGCGTGACAGGGGCCGATCATATTGAAGTCCAGCTTCCGGGGGTGACGACGCAGGAAAACCCAGATGCCATTTCAGCGCTTCAAAAACCTGCAAAATTGACCTTCCACCGTGTCCACCGTACGCAGACGCCTACGGCAGATAGCCAGCCTGGTGATGTTCCTGGGTATACGATCATGGAGGAAGAGCATGTCGACCCGCGCACGGGCGAGATCTACCTTAGCCGGCTTTATGTAAAACGTATCCCGGATATGATGGGGGATAGTGTGGCCAGTGCTTTTGCCTCGATGGCAGATGAGGGGGGGTATCAAATTAATCTTAACTTTACGACGGAGGGGGCTGAGCGTTTCCGGAATTTGACAGGGCAAATCGCTACTGAAAATGAGAGTGCGAAGTATGCGAAGCTGCCTGATAATAGCCCGAGCCGTTATGGCCGTTTGGCGATTGTATTAGATGGGAAACTTTACTCTGCCCCGCGGGTGACAGAGGCGATCCCTGGTGGACATGCGCGTATTTCAGGTAATTTTACTCAGCGTGAAGCCATGGAGCTTTCGAATGTGCTGAATAACCCCCTGGAGTTCGCCCTGACGGTTGATGAAATGTACGAAGTGGGCCCTTCTTTGGCTGAGGATGCACGAGTGGCTTCCATTAATGCTTCTATTTTGGGAGTGGCCTTGGTAGCGCTTTTCATGATTGGGTATTATAGGGGATGTGGCCTTATTGCCATGGTGGCGGTTGCTTTGAATATCTCGATAACTTTGGCTGCAATGGCGATGCTGGGGGCAACCCTTACGCTGCCCGGGGTGGCCGCTTTGGTCTTGAACGTGGGGATGGCCGTGGATGCACATATTCTTATTTTTGAGCGGATGCGGGAAGAGCTCCGTAACGGGAAGAGTATGAAAGCGGCTTTGGTTGCTGGGCATGACCGTGCTTTTTCAACGATTTTGGACTCTAACCTGACGACGCTTTTGGTGAGCGGGATCCTTATTTTCTTGGGTACAGGCTCAGTTAAGGGCTTTGGGATTTCCCTTTCTTTAGGGATTATTGCCACGTTGTTTACGGCATTGATTGTTAGCTACATGCTCCTGGAGTTTTTTGTGAATCGAGGCTGGATCAAGTCGATGATGCATTTTTCCTTCTTCAGGGACTCGAAAATAGCTTTTCTGTCTTATGGGCGGCCAGCGATAGCGTTGGTGCTCCTTATCATTGTGGCAGGTGGCATTGGTATTGGGCTGCGTGGGCGAGACATTCTCGGGGTTGACTTCCGCGGGGGAGAAGCGATGACGCTGACTTTTGACCATAAAATCCCTTTAACGGATATCCATCAGGTTGCGACACAAGCGGGGATTTCCTACGTAGCGCCGGTTTACCAAACCTTATTGGGGGATGCGAAGGAGAAACTAAAAATCGAGACGGAAACAGGTAAGGGCGCCTTGGTTGTGGATGCGCTAAAAAAGCAATTTCCGGACGCTGGGCTTATGTTAATTGGGGAAGCGCATATTGGGGCGTCTGTCAGTGAGGCGATACAGTGGAATGCGATGTGGTCTGTCCTGGCGGCGCTTTTTGGGATTTTAGTTTATGTGGCCTTTCGCTTTGAAATGGGCTATGGAGTAGGGGCTGCCGTATCTACGACACTAGACGCATTGATGGCGGTTGGGATATTTGTGCTGGTAGGAGGGCAATTCTCGGCTTCTATGGTAGCGGCGGTGCTGATGATTATTGGGTACTCTATTAATGATAAAATCGTCGTATTTGACCGTATTCGAGAGGAGCTTATTTTAAACCCAACGATGCGGTTATTGGATGTGATTAATCTTTCTGTCAATCGCACGCTTTCCCGGACAACATTGACGAGTTTAACGACATTTTTGGCTTCATTGGCGCTTTATATTTTTGGAGCGGGCGAGATTTGTGATTTTGCATTCTTGTTTATGCTCGGGATTGTGATTGGCACCTTATCCTCTATTTTTGTGGCAAGCCCCATTTTCTACTGGTGGCACAAGGGAGACCGTCACCATGTAGAGGCACGGGAAGTTTTACCCCGCTATGAATGGGATGCTTCCAGTAATGCCGGCCGCTAAAAGTCCGGATGAGCGCGGGACAGTTCCACCGTTTCGTGTGCCTGCTTTGCGCTGGGTTGATACCCCTGCGGAGAGCGGTGCAGTTGAGCGGCTAGGAGCAGCCCTTAAATCAAGCGCTGTTTTAGCCCGTTTGCTCGTGCGCCAAGGGATTACTGACCCAGAAGTTGCGGAGCGGTTTTTGCACCCACGCTTAGCTGATTTAGCAGACCCCTTTAAGTTAACCCATTTAAAAGAGGCGGTGCTGCGGATTAGTAAGGCCTTGCTGAATAAAGAGCGGGTTTTGGTATTAGGGGATTATGATGTTGATGGGATTACCGCTACGACTTTGCTCGTTGCTATTTTGAGGCGTTTAGGGATGAATCCATCTTATCTTGTGCCTCGGCGGATGGAGGAGGGGTATGGGCTTAGCCATGCGGTGGTTAAGCGGGCATTAGAAGAGTCGCAGCCTCAGCTTTTTATAGCGCTTGATTGTGGAACAAATGCCGTTGATGAGGTGGCGGTCCTCCGTGCCAATGGTGTGGATGTTATTATTTTGGACCATCATCGGTCTAAGTCTGCTTTGCCGGATGAGGCGATTTTAGTAAACCCTCATGTGTTTGATGGGCCTGATGTACCTTGGCTTCAGCTTTCAGCTGTGGGGCTAGTCTTTAAGCTTGTCCACGGACTATTGAAGCATTTGAGGGATGAAGGGATGCCCTTGGCCCATGAAGTGCAGCTTAAAGAGTATTTAGACTTTGTGGCGATGGGGACGGTGGCAGATTTGGTGCCGTTAACCTTCGAAAACCGTATCCTTGTGCGCCATGGGCTTAAGCGTTTGAGCATGAGCGCCCATGCGGGTGTGCGGGCCTTATTTCAGGCGAGTGGCTTGGAGCTTGGGCAAGAAGTGCACCCGGTAGATGTTTCCTTTAAGCTGGGGCCGCGCATTAATGCGAGTGGACGATTGGCTGATGCTGCTTTGCCGCTAGATATCCTCCTTTCGAGTGATTTTGACGGGGCGTATGAAGCTGCGCAGGAGCTCAATTTATTAAACCGTCAGCGTCAGGAAATTGAGAAAAAAATTGCCCAAGAGGCCGAAGCGATCGTTGAAGCTACGCAAAGTACATCCCCTGGCCTCGTGGTTTATAGTGCAGAGTGGCACTCGGGGGTGGTTGGGATTGTAGCGGGGCGCTTGGCCCGTCAATTTTATCGACCAGCTATTGTGCTGGGCGCAGAAGGGGTTTTTGCCAAAGGCTCTGGCCGTAGTGTGCCTGGGGTAAATTTAGTGGACGCGCTAGGATCTGCCGCACATTTACTGAAAAGCTGGGGGGGGCATCCTATGGCGGTTGGGGTATCTCTTGATCCAGTGCACCTTGATGTTTTTCGCGCTGCTTTTAATGAGGCAATCCTTGAACAATTAAAAGGAGCTCAACTTGAGGCGATATTAGAAATAGCGGCTTGGTTGACCCCAGCTGAGCTAGATGCGGCCTTGCTTCATGAGCTTGATTTACTCCGCCCGTTTGGAGAGGGAAACCTTGAGCCTATTTTAGGGGTTCGGGGGGCGCAATTCAATCATCCTGTGGTGTTGTTTGGGGACAACCATTACCGTTTTCAGCTGGAGACGGCCAGTGGGCTTGTTGGCGGAGTTGCATGGAATCGTGCTGATAATTTACCGCCTCCCCGCGTTCCTTTGGACCTTGCGGTGAAATTTGGCTGGAATGTTTGGAATGGGCGGAAGTCTCCGCAGCTCGAATTGCTCAATTGGCGCGTGGTAGGGTAGTAAATGATTATTAGTTTTCTATGAATCAAGGACTTACGCATCGCAAGGCAACGATTAAAGATTTGCGTGCTATTATTTCATTGCTGCTGGAAGATGAGTTAGGGAAGCAGCGAGAGCGCCTGGCTGAAGTGATTGATCCATGCTACATAGATGCTTTTCATTGTATAAATGCGGACCCCAACCAGTATTTAATGATGGTAG
>JANYEO010000132.1 GCA_025363025.1 Opitutia bacterium | reverse complement strand
CTGCTCGCTTATAACTTGCCCTCCAAGCCAACCGATCACAATCGCAAAAATAGTGAGAGCCGGCATCATTAAAAAAATCCCCACAAGCCGGGGCAAAACGAGGAAACGGTGGGGCGAAATATCCATGGTGCGTAAAGCATCCACCTCTTGATACACCGTCATGGCCCCAAGCTCCGCCGCGATCGATGAACCCACGCGGCCTGCTAAAAGAAAAGCGGCCATAACAGGCCCCAACTCTCTGCACATAGACAGACCAACCACATTCCCCAAAAAGCCATGGGCCCCTGTAACGCTGCTTAAGCTATACCCTGTTTGAAGGGCTAAAACAGCCCCGATAAAAAAACTCATCACAGCGACAATAGGCAACGTGCGATAACCCATTAAATAAGCCTGCTCTACACAACGAGGCCATTGGCGGTGGACCGAGCCTACATGTGCCAGTGCCTTGATAAGCACTAGCACACTGCCCCCTACAAGCTCGAAGCCTCGCTCAAATTCACGTTTGATCATGTGTCTAAACTTTTAGTTTAACGAAATCCAAAATAATTTCAAAACGTTTTTTCCCTCTTTTTGCCCAATACCGATAAGACCCATAAAAAGCTCAAGCATGGTGCCCTCTTTAGTCTCCTCCCACTCAAGCAAGGGGCCCAGAGCAAAACGCTCTTTTTCCGGTGTTTTTTCAAATACAATGGTATTAAAAAGAAACGATTGGCGCTGATTGCCAGCCGCATCTTTTTTATACCGAAATAAGGCAAACAAAGGGTTGTAAACGGTTCGAACGACTTCGTCGTAAGGAAAAAAGACATCGAGAGGGCTAAATAACTGAAACTCCTCAGCGCCTTGACCATTATCCCGGTAGCTAAGCAGCGGCCACACGTGAGTCTTCTCTGCGTGGAAAGGCTTAGCAGGGTTTTTACTATTTTGAGCCTCATGCCAAATAATAAAATAAAGACCTTGTGATCGCTCAATTACCAGGTCTTCCTCCTCCCAGCGCTCCATCTTTGCAATCGGCCACAAAATCCATTTTTTCTGCCGTCCGGCATGGCTTGAATAAGTATAAACGGGGGCCCAACGATTCACATAGTGCCCTTCCCCGGAGCCCTGGACCAAAAGTGGCCAAAAATACTGCGTCTCGTAATATGCAGGATTTTTTTGGTCAATATAGCCAAAAAAAGGCCAAAACCAGGTTTCACGCTTTAAATTTTCGGAAGACTCCATCGCATAGAAAGGCAAAACGCCCCGGCGAATACGAGGAATAGGCTTAAACAAGTCGTCTTGAAAATCGTAAATCAAAGGCCATAAGGCAAAATCATGCTGATAATGCCCCTTGCGCTCGAAAGTTCCAAAAATAGGCCACAAAGCAAAACCACGACTCTCTGGCCCGTCTAGCCATTGAATAAAAGGCCAGGGCATAAATGAGCGCGTTTCATAAGACTTCTCCAGGCTCAAATACAAAGGAAACATAACCCAATGCATACGGTCGCACCCCAGCACATGCTTAATCTCCCCCCCAAGTGGCATAATGCCTTGGTAAGAGGTCTCAGGCCGCCCGGAATCCCTTGAAAAATAGATCGGGAAAAACATACTTTCACTATCAACAACCCCTGAACTAGAACGAGACACTCGTTGCCGAATAAGGCCCATGAAGTCTGCCCTTATTTCATTCGGTTTTTGATAACGATTAGCCAGGGGATATAAGAAATGAAACTCTTCCTGGCCTGTGGGCTTATTCCACCGGCTATAATAAAAGGGCCTAAACGTAACCCAGCCTTGCTCCTGCGTACCGCGGCTCTCAAAAAAAGGCCCACAAGCCTCTACATGAGACCCGGCATCAGCCGGCAAAGCCTCCTGCAGCCAAAAAGGAGGAAAGAAAACATCTGTACCTTCACTGCCTTCAGCAAAAAGAAGGCCCGTAAAAAAGATAATGTAGAAATAAATAGGGTGTTTTTTCACAGAAACCATGTTACAGACTTAGAAACGTTCACAAGAAACCAATGGCACCATCATCTTTGAAATAATTATCGCAAAAAGACCACTGTATAATAAGGCCTCTGCATAATTCACCTTTACCACAAAAACATCGT
>JANYEO010000117.1 GCA_025363025.1 Opitutia bacterium | reverse complement strand
GCCGCTGTAGTAGTTTCTACAAAGAAAAGACCCAGCAAGGTTGCTGCTGCTCAGACGGTTAAAAAGAAGGCGGGAATCAAAAGAGCTCTGCCTGCTGCTCCAGCTGCTGGTTCAAAAACCAAGGAGCAAAAAAAATTGTCTGCAAAAGAAGTCAACCCGTCAGCTTCTAAAAAACCAAGGAGCGAGCCAGGGGCTGTGTCGAAGGAAAAGAAGCAGGAGGAGGAGGCAGAGGAGGAGGAAGAGGAGGAGGAGGAGAGTTCTGAGGAGGAAGAAGAAGAAGAGGACGACGAGGACCCCATCACACCTGTGAGGCCAAAGTCTCCACCCAACGCTCCCGTGCGCGGCAAAGGAGGGAAGAATACCAAGGCGGCCGCTGCGGCTGCCAAGAACAAGTTTGGAAAGAAAAAGTTAGTTTTCTCCGCAAACGACTCTGACGACGCTCTGGACCTGGCGCTGGAGAAGGCAGGCGTAAAACACTCGCTCATCAAACAACTGGAAAAGCGTTACGACAAGCGCATGAGGGGGACCATTGAGGAACAAGTGAAATCTTTGGCTTCGAAGCATCTTCTGGACGCCGCGACCAAGATTCGCAAGTAGCCTGACAACAGCCGCATCCCCCAAGCATCACCACCACCACCACCACCATGTCCCTTCAAACACCATCCAAGAGCCCAAAACGTAGAAAAAGAAGTCATTCCGGCAGCAGCAGCAGCAAAACCAAAGACGGCATTGGCAACATTGGCGGCGGCCAAGGAGGCATTGGCATGACGTCCACTAGCAGCAAAAGACCCGTGGATGGCTATAAAACCGATGACGGACTCTATCCCAATCCTGGTCTGGATGCCTCGTTGATTCAGTTCAAGGAGGCAATCCTGGAAAACACGGCCAACAGCACAGCTCCCTCGTTTACCATCCAGTCGGCTGTTGGAGAGCTGATCAGAGTAAGTATCACTTTGAGTGACGTTACAAAATTTAGTGTGTGTATCATCGGCCTTTTTTTAACAGTTTCCAGAGGATCCGTTTGAGGTGACTTTTGCCCTCGTCCAGATCAATCCCACCTATGACGCCGCCCAAGCTGCCCCAGCTCAAAACCACTACGAACATCTTCATGTTCAGGTGGACCAGTTGGCGCCTCCCGTGTACATGAACCCCCACCTCGGAGGACACAGCTTCTTCACCAAATGCGACGTCTCCATCAACCAGTGGGTAGTGCCGGGCACGGACAGCATGACAGACCAACTCTGGCAGTACCAAATTGCCAACAGAACCTTTTGCTCTGACGAGCTGCGGGAAGAGAAGTACGGGTCAAGGTACGCATACGTCTCAAACACCGGAGAAAGAGCGACCAGACCCGCGGTGGCGGCCGTGGTTGCTGTTGTCCCTGTGGCAGCTGTCCAGGGAGGAGCTGCCGCCGTTGCTCCCGTGGCGGCCCGAGACGCGGTACCCGTGTTCCGTCATGAGGTGCTGCGTCAGTGCCAGGCTCCACTTGTGTACACGGCAAGAGTCAACTGTGCCGACTCCACAGTGCGGTGTGGCCACGACTCCTTGTTCCCCTTTTGTCGTCAGAACAATGCCCTGCGTCAAATCTGTCAGACCGTCAACGGGAACACCTACATGCCGCCTGGAACTAGGCTCAACGTGGTCTTGCATCAGAGGACCCCCATCCACATTCTGCTGGAGCGCACGGACCTTACAGACGACGTGCTCTATCAGGTCAACGCCACTCTCGCCGCCCCCGTGGCTGTGCCCGCAATCGTCCCCGTGTACGAGGTCCGCATCAAGAAGATCACCTTGTGGTATGAGAGCTTCATGCTGGAGTCGCAGACCGACCAGGCCAAGCTGAACCTCCGGAGTTACAAGTACCCCGTCGATTACCCCTACTTTCGACTCAACGAACTTAGTGGTGGTGTGATGGAGCACAATGTGGCAATCTCCCTTCCTGCGGGGTGCAGATTCATCTACATCATGTTTCTGCACGAATCACAGAAACTGCCAAACGCAGTGGCAAACTCCTACCAAACGGGGAGAATGCGGTTCCCTCCGGGACTGGATTCCATCTTCCTCTCCCTTGTCGGCCGTGAAGGACTGCTTTTCAAGAAAGGGCTTACCGAGTTGTCTGTGCGTAATGGGAGAGACAGTCACAGCCTTCGTCAATATCACATGGAAAATGCCAAGAAAAAAATCTACTCCAAACCATGGGATTCCTTTTGTCCTCCGGACAACGTTGGAATCGGCTATGACAACATCCTGGCCCTGGACGTGACTGCGTACCACAAGTCCTTCAAGGAGGCTGCCACCATGAGAATGGACCTGGGGTACACGGCGGCTGCAAAGCACCGCTGGAGTGTTCGCACCTTTGCCGTCGTTCAGAGGGAGTACATCTGGGACGCCAAGAACAAGTGGAACTGGAAGGACGTCGTCTAACGAAGTAGATGAAGATGATGACAAGGCTGCTGTTCATTCTGCTGTTGTTGCTGCTGCTGCTGTCAGAATTGCTCTTTTTTTAGTTTTGATACTGCTGCTACTGTTTCTGGCGGTCCTTTTTCTTCTAATAGTAAATGTAATAGGATAATGCAAAGGTTGCTGTATTATATAGTTTTTTATTTGTTCGCAGGTCCTCCTCTGCTGTTGGACCCATTGAAGTGCTCCCTATCTACTGTTGCTGCTGCTGCTTATTTTCTTGCTGCTCCAGAGATCCATCATCATGACTTCGCCACGAACGCCCCCCTCCTACAGAGAACAACATGCTGCCGCCATGGCTGCCTCATCTGCCGCAGCCCGTCGAGGAAGGGCACGAGCTCCTGCAGCAACTGCTTCTTCTGCTGAGGGAATCTCCTTTTTGTCGGCTTTGCCGCCGGCGGGTCATGACGAAGTTGAGACTCCTGCCACCATCACTCTCTCCATTTTGGAGCAGGTGGTTGGCTGGATCCTGCGTCAGAAACATCCTTTGCTTATTGTTCTTCACCTAGTGATTGCTGTAGTCACAGTGATTACGGTCGCAATGCTGGCAGCGGCCCCCTGTAGCACCCCAGAGCTCTGTGACCAGGGAATCCCCACCCTCCCTCCCAATCTGTGCAAAACCAACGACCTCGCCAACTGGACAGGAGAAGAAG
>JANYEO010000074.1 GCA_025363025.1 Opitutia bacterium | reverse complement strand
CCGATCTGGAGCCCTTCCCACCCTCCCACTCCCCTGTTTTGGGAGCCTTTTTACAGCTTTTTGCAATGATTGCGAACCTGACCATACTTACGCCCAACTCGTCTGGGGCCTAGGCCGAGCAGGCGATGCCCTTCTATGTATTTCTACATCGGGCAATGCCAAAAATGTCTTGCATGCAGCCCGAGTAGCTAAGGCAAAGGGGCTCTTAACCATTGGGTTTACTGGCGAAACAGGCGGAGCTCTTTTACCGCTAATGGATTTCTGTGTACGTGCCCCCTCTCGCCATACGCCTGATATTCAAGAATATCAACTGCCGCTATACCACGCGCTTTGCCTGATGCTAGAAGATACCTTTTTCCCCGCAGAAAATGCCTAAAACGCCCCTCGAGGCTTTAGCCCCGAATACTGCAAGAGCTGTTTTAAAAATTACTGAGGCCATTCACAAAGCAGGTGGACAGGCTCTCCTTGTTGGAGGTTGTGTGCGCGATGCCCTATGGGAGCATACCACTGAAGATGCAGATATTGAAGTGTATGGGTTACCCGCAGATGTACTAGAAAAACTCGTAGGGCAATATTATGCCTATGATGGGGTAGGAAAGGCCTTTGGGGTGCTCAAATTAAAAGGGATTGCGATTGATATAGCCCTTCCCCGAAAGGAATCTAAAATTGCAGAAGGACACCAAGGCTTTGCAATTATGGGCGACCCGTTTATGAGCTTTGAAGAAGCCTCTAGCCGCCGCGACTTTACGATTAATGCCATAGGTTATGACCCCCTAAACGACGAATGGCTGGACCCTCAAGGCGGATTAAAAGACGTGGAGAACAAGCAATTACGGCATGTAGGCCCAGCCTTTAGCGAAGACCCGCTAAGGGTGCTCCGCGGGATGCAATTTATTGCGCGATTTGGATTAAAAGCGACCCCTGAGACCTTAGCTCTTTGCCGGACATTAACCCCTAAGCATTTGTCACGTGAACGTATTTTTGAGGAGTGGAAGAAGCTCATCCTCAAAGGCGCTTACCCTGCCCTAGGGCTCAATTTTTTAAAAGAAACCGACTGGCTCCAATACTTCCCCGAACTTGAGGCATTAATAGGCTGCCAGCAAGACCCAGTATGGCACCCTGAAGGGGATGTCTGGGTACATACCGGCCACTGCCTAAATGCTTTTGCCGAAGAAAAACTAGGAGATGAACGGGAAGACCTCGTAGTTGGCCTGGCCGTCCTCTGCCATGACATGGGCAAACCCTTAACGACTCAGGCCATGGTAGAAGGGCGCATACGCTCCCCCGGACATGATGTAGCCGGAGAAGCCCCTACCCGAAGCTTCCTCGCGCGTATTACAGAACATAAGGCGTTGATTGAAGCGGTTATCCCGTTGGTCCTCACCCATATGCGCCCGACAGAACTCTTTAAAGCAAACGCTACGGATGCCGCCATTCGTCGTTTAGCTGTAAAAGTGGAACGTATCGACCGTTTAGTCCGTGTTGTACGAGCAGATAAAGGCGGACGCCCCCCCCTACCTAGAGGGGAATGCCCTGAAGGCACCTGGCTTTTACAACGAGCAACAAAACTCAAAGTAAGTACTGAAAAACCAAAACCGCTTTTACTGGGACGCCATTTAATTGAGCTGAGACTATCCCCTTCTCCTGCGTTTAAGCAAATTTTAGAGGCTACTTATGACGCCCAGCTAGAGGGGACTGTTCAAACCCTAGATGAAGCCTTTTCATTCGCGAAAAGCATACTGAGTAAATAGGTGCATAAAAGCACATTAAATAGGTGTATAATGCAATAAAACATATTCAATTGTGTTATTCTAATTTACAGATGACCTTTGATAATTAATGTACCAGATGCTTTGCCTAACTCAATGCGGTAAAGCCTCAAAACTACAAACGAAACTACTATTATGCAAAACCCTGCTATAACCCTTGCTTCGCGGCTCGGAATGGGGGCGGCCTTGGCCTCTTGTCTGCTCTTCGGGGCATTAACCGGCAACGCGCAAGCCACTTCTTCCAACACAGCCAGTAAAAGCATTACCTCAAGCGATTTAGAAGCCCTTAAAAAAGACTTCTCCACTCAGCTCGAGCAGATGAAAGGCGCCTACGAAAAGCGCATCAGCCAACTTGAGTCTCAATTATCCGGTATCACCACCCAAGGCCAATCAGCGGATGTTGCCCTCCGTGCAGAAAATGCAGCGCTTAAAGCACAAGATGCGGCTGACAAAGCAGAGAAAATGTACTCCAGCACCCTCGCTTCTCAGCAAATTACTGATCTTGGCAAAGAAGGTGCCCGCTTCCCTTGGCGCGAACTGGATGACTATACAAAAGACTTCGAATTCCACGGTATGTTCCGTTCGAATTTTGGGGTAAATGGCAATGGAGGAACGCTCCCCATATTTGCAGCTCCTTTAACCGGTGGAAGATTTACCCTGGGCAATCGTAATGACACCTACGGGGAATTGATCTTCATTAACCACTTCTTGCAAGATGACTTCAAGAAAGAAGGCGTCAAATTTAGGACTGAAGTCTTAGTTGCTTATGCCACAACTAAAGCTACACCAAATGGGGATGCAAAGGATGATAAATTCTCTGCCCGTGAAGTATTTGCTGAAGTAGAGGGCCTCTGCAAACATAACCCAGAAATGAAGCTATGGGCAGGGCAACGTTACTATCTAAACCCAGGCTTCCAATCCAACAATACCGACATTGCTAATTATGGAGGCTATGGTTGCGGGATTGCCGATTTTGCTTTGGCAGAAAAAGCGTGGGGCAAAGCCTCTATCGCTTATATTGGCGGCACGTTCGATGACCTGACCTCTGATGGCGCGGTTAATCCTCACCCAACGTATGCGAAGAATAACTTAGTTATTTCCCTCGATGAAGTGGAATTGCCCTATGGTAAAGGCTTAATGTGGCTGACCTTATCCGGTGCTAAAGGCCGCGATACAGCATTTAGAACAGAGCTACCTTGTGGATGCACTATTGTAGACCGCTATACTAGCACCTGTGGTATCGCTGCAGGACTTGTGCACACAGCCGAAGACTTCTGTGGTGGTTTTAATCAAGCCTCTATTACAGCAGGCTATGGAGCGGGCTCTAACTTAAGTTCAACTGTTAGCAACCCCTTTAGCCAGCTCAACAAATCCTGGAGCTTCATGGTAAGCGAAGCCTTCACCATCCAACCTGCAGAAAATTTCTCTGTGGCTTTTGTTGCCTTGGCCCAGTTCTCTCGCTTGGGAGATCCTGAAACCAAATTCATTGACGAAAATGACAAAAAGAAAGGATCTACAGTAATAGGAAACACCTACAAGAACTTCAAGTGGTTGTCTTTTGGGATTCAGCCTGTGTACCATTTCAATAAGTACTTCGACATCGCTGTCGAAGGCGCCATTGACTGGACAGATACTAAGCTCGAAGGTGGGGCAGATGGAACGCTCTTTAAAGGCACGGTTGCCTTCGAAGTATCCCCCGATTGGAGCTTCTCGGCAAAGCCGGTTATGCGTATCTTCGCCACAGCGGCAACCTGGGGCGATGGCTTTACAGGCCTCGTCGGAGGAGATGCCTACAAAAAGAATCAAGGCGGTTATGGGATTGGGGCAGCTGTTGAAGCCAGCTGGTAAACTGACCTTAACTTAATTAAAATAACTGGGCCGTGTGCTTTAAAAGAGCACACGGCCTTGTTGTTTTACACGACTGCATAATGAAGTTTTTAAACACAACACTTAGTATTGCAATTTTTAACCCCAATTGATTATTTAGAGACCGCTGCAGAATGCCTTAATTTTGAGGAATTTGTAGGACGGAGTGACGAGTGTGCTAAGGCACTCGAGGATCGATAACCGACCAAAAACTCAAAAGAAAGGTATTATGCAGCGGTCTCCAAAAGCACGTTTAGGATTATATGCCCTACTAATTATTAGCGTCATCCTCCTAGGTGCCGCGATCAGCCACTGGAGCCATGGACAAGCAACGGTGTGGGCCCAGCACGTTTTAAGCGAATTTGAAAACCTTACCCAAGCGCACCCCGTTTTGTATATTTTAACCCTAGCCCTCTTGCCGCTTATAGGAATGCCCGTTACCCCGCTGTATGTACTAGGCGGGCTATTATATGGCTTCCCCATGGCCTTTTACCTAGGGGCCCCTGCACTACTCTTAAATCTTCTGATTGTATTTGGGCTTTGCCAACACTACTTGCGGCCATGGCTCCTTTACCTCATCCAAAAAACAGGCCATAAACTCTGGCAAGTAAATGAGCAAGAAACCTGGCGAATGACCCTGCTCGTACGCGCCACGCCAGGCCCGCCTATTTTTCTGCAAAGTTACCTCTTAGCCCTAGGTGGCGTACCCTTAAAGCCTTTTTTAATGATTTCTTGGCCGATTGAATGTGTACACCTCACGGTTTTCTCCCTATCTGCAGGCTCTGCGGGAGAAGGTCACTATGGAGAGGCCATAATAGGGCTTTCTTTGATTGTACTAGTGGCCTTAGTGCCTCATTTTATCAAAAAATGCTATGATAGAAACAAACAGCCTGTGGGGAGTAACCCCTGACACCATACTGAGTGTCGGGAATTATACGTTACGCTTAAAAGCCCTGCTGGAAGGGACCGTGCCACCCAGCTGGATACGGGGGGAAGTCTCTAACCTACGCCAACAAGCCAGTGGCCACTATTATTTTACCCTCAAAGACGCAGAAAGCCAATTACCAGTTGTTTTATTTAAAGGCATTGCCTTACAGCAAAGTGTACGCCTGCGAGAAGGGATGCAGCTTATTATTTACGGAGAAATTAGCCTCTATGAACCCCGCGGCACCTATCAACTGATTGCCCGCTGCCTCCTCGAAGAAGGCCAGGGTCGCCTAGGCCTGGAGTTTGAACGCCTCAAGCAAAAGTTGCAAACCGAAGGCCTCTTTGACCCGGCACGCAAAAAACCCTTACCGGCCTTCCCTAAAACTATTGGCATTATCACCTCCCCTACGGGAGCCGCGCTTCACGACTTCGTTAAAATACTCGAGCGCCGCCACTGGAAAGGGACCATTATCTTATTCCCCTCCAAAGTACAAGGCACGGGGGCAATGGTGGAAATTGTAGCACAAATCCGCAAGGCTTCTACTTTTAAGGAATTAGATTTACTCGTCGTTACCCGAGGGGGTGGGTCTTTAGAAGATTTATGGTGCTTTAATGAAGAAATGGTCGTGCGAGCCCTTGCCCATTCACCCATCCCAACACTTTCAGCCATTGGGCATGAAATTGATTTTACTTTATCAGACTTTGTGGCGGACTTAAGAGCGGAGACCCCATCTGCCGCTGCCGTTTGGATAGCTAACCAAAGCGAATCTCTTGGCGAACGTTACACTTGGGCCAGCCATCATTTTTTAGCCCACATCAAAAACACGCTGGCCACCAAAGCCCATACCCTCGCCCTCTTTCAAGAGCAAATTAAACGCCTGCACCCCCTCCACCGCTTAGAAAATGCAGCCCTGAGACTCGACGACCTCCAAAGCCGTCTTAAAACTGTTTTTAAAGCCACCGTACTGCAGGCCAAAAACCATTTACGCGAAGCCAAACAACGCTTGGATATGCGTAGCCCTGAAGCGCACATAATATTACAAACACGCCATTTAAATACCCTGAGAGAACGCTTTCAGCAACAAAGCCGCCTGAAAATTGAAGCCGCTGAAAAAACGCTGTCTCATTTAAAAACAAGGCTTTCGCATACACGCTTGGATCATTTACTCGCGCGTGGGTTTGTTTATTTAACCAATGCAAACGGCCACGTAGTTACACACCAAGCCCCATTACAAAACAATGAACCCTTAACTGGCCATTTTGCCGATGGAAAAAGAAAACTCGTAGTTGAATAAAACTGAAGATAAGGCCACTGCACAATGGAGCTTTTAAACAAAATATTGAATTTGAAGACCGCATGCAGAATGCTTTGATTTTGAGGAATTTGTAGGACGAAGAGACGAGTGTGTTAAGGCAATCGAGGAGCGACAACCGAGCAAAAACTCAAAAGAAAGGCATTCTGCAATCGATCTCATTTTGAGAGTTGATTTGTAGCTACTTCCCCCTTCATTATCCGCGAGCTCTCAAAAACACTTTTTAAATCAGTAAAATTATGGCTACGCCGAACGATCTACGCAAAGGTTCAGTAATCGATTATCAAAGCTCTCCTCACGTCGTGTTGGAGGTTGTCCACCGCGCTAATGGACGGGGCCGGGGGTTTGTGCAAGCCACTATGCGTAACTTGCACAATAATGCTTCTACGGTTGTCAAATTTATGTCCGCAGAAGTCATTACTTTTTGCGAGACAGACAACAGTAAGCTCGAATTCTCTTATGAAGATGAAGTAGGTTGCCATTTTATGAACCCTACGTCCTTCGAAGATGTCGTTATCCCTGCAGATGTTATTGGAGAAAATAAAGGCTATCTCGTAAGCAACATTATCTACGACATTCGCTCTGTAAATGGTAAGCCTGTCCAAATCTCCTTCCCTGGCTCGGTAGAACTCTTGGTAGTAGAGGCACCTGAAGTCGTAAGAGGCGATACGGCAACCAATGTATTAAAAGTGGCGAAAACCGATACGGGTATAGAAGTAAAAGTACCGGCTTTTGTAAAAATTGGCGACAAGATCAAAGTAAGTACGGCTGACGGCTCTTACATTAGCCGCGCTTAAGCTTCTCTACCTTAATCTTTCTTTAGGTTCTATAATAAAATAGGGCTTTGTACTCTCCTCCCCAGTATGCTCGCGACTATCTCCTCTGGTGCCCTTATTGGCATTGATGCCCAAAGCATCCAAGTCGAAGTGAGTACCGGGGAAGCGGGCGAGCCACGGCTTGTCCTCGTAGGCCTCCCGGATACTGCCGTCAAAGAGTCTCAGGACCGAGTTGCTTCTGCCTTAACCTCTAGCGGCTTTAAAATGCCGCAGACGCGCACGACCATTAACCTAGCCCCAGGAAGCCTAAGGAAAGAAGGCTCTCTCTACGACTTACCTATTGCTCTCGGTATTTTAGCGGCCACAGGGCAATTACACACAGAGCACCTGGATGATTACTTAATCGCAGGGGAACTCGGCCTCTCTGGACGTACAAGGCCCGTTAAGGGAGCTTTAGCCTTAGCTGTACTTGCCCGTAGCACAGGGAAAAAAGGCGTGCTCCTCCCCCAGGCATCTGCTGAAGAAGCTGCGCTATTAGAAGGCGTACCCGTTTACCCGATCACATCCCTTGACGAAGCTTGTCGTTTTTTAAGCGGCGCTATTACAATTGAACCGATCGATAGTGCCCAAAGCGCTTTTCGCAAGCCCCCACCGCAGGACCTGCGTATCGATTTCTCCGAAGTAAAAGGCCAACACGCGGTACGCCGAGCGGTTGAAGTCGCCGTTGCAGGCGGCCACAATTTGTTAATGATTGGGCCCCCAGGATCTGGCAAATCCATGATTGCAAAACGGGTACCCACCATCATGCCCGAGCCATCGCTGGATGAATTCCTCGAAGTACTCCGCATTCATTCTGCAGCAGGGATTACCCTTTCGAACGAAAATCGCGCCTTTCAGCGCCCGTTTCGCTCCCCCCATCATACGATTAGCGATGTCGGCCTCCTAGGTGGCGGTAACCCTCCCGGGCCTGGCGAAATTTCCTTAGCCCATAATGGCGTTCTCTTTTTAGATGAGTTGCCTGAATTTAAACGAACAGCGCTAGAAGTACTGCGGCAGCCCCTTGAAGAGGGTGAAGCCTCTATTTCCCGCAGTATGGGCAAGGTAACCTTCCCCTGTGCGGTTATGCTTGTTGCAGCCATGAACCCTTGCCCCTGTGGGTACTTGGGAGACCCAAAGCATGAGTGCCGCTGTGGCCCAACCGTCATCCAACGCTATAGAGCCCGCATTAGTGGCCCTCTGCTTGACCGCATAGACCTTCACATAGAAGCCCCTGCGCTCTCCATTCCAGAGTTAAGAAGTGCGGCTCCGGGAGAATCCTCCGCAACTCTGCGGGAACGTATTGCTTGTGCCAGGCAGCGGCAAAAAAATCGTTTCTTAAGCAGTTCCATTAACTGCAATGCACGGATGAACCACCGGCACATCCGCGAACACTGCAGCCTAGAAGCCGCGCAAGGCAACCTCCTGGAACGCGCAATGGAAGAGCTGGCTTTATCTGCCCGTGCCTACGACCGTATCCTCAAAGTTGCACGGACGATTGCGGATTTAGCCAATACCGAACGTATAGAAACCCCTCACTTACTAGAAGCCATTCAATATAGGAGCCTTGATCGCAATTTATTCTACTAAAAAATCTTCAGCAGGATTCTCGTTAAGCCTAGTGTTAGGGACAAGCCTCTTGCTTTTCTCATTAATGGGGTGCAAAGACGCCCCGTCTCCTGCTGATAAAGCAAGGGCCGAGGGCATATTGCTTTTAGGGAATGCCACGGAATGTTCGCGGCTTGATCCACAATTAGCCTTTCATGCGAGCGAACGCCGCGTGCAAATGGCTCTTTTTGAGCCCTTGGTCGGGATTGGGCCCAATCTTGAAACCCTACCGGCTTTGGCAGAACACTGGACGGTATCTGCAGATGAGACGACCTATACTTTTTACTTAAGAAAAAATGCAAAATGGTCCAACGGAGAGCCTTTAACTGCGGAAGACTGCGCGTTTGCCTTCGAGCACCTCTTATCGCCCAATCTAGGGGCCGCTGTTAGCTACTTTGCTTTTATCGTCGAAGGAGCCGAAGCTTTTAACCAAGGCCTATTAACGAATTTCAATCAAGTAGGCGTAAAAGCATTAAACGACCATACACTGGAAATTAAGCTCACTCAACCCGCTCAGCACTTTTTAAGGCTTATGGCTTATACGGCTTTTGTGCCTATTCCTCAAAAAGTAATCCTTGGCCTAGGCTCTGCTGGAGATCGACGCAATCATTGGGACTCCCCCCAACACGTCCTCTCAAGCGGGCCTTTTCGGATGAAAGAATGGGTCCTCGGAAGCCATCTCACTTTAGAAAAAAACCCCTATTATTGGGACCAAGCAAACGTGCATTTAAATGGCATTATCTTCTACCCCATTGCAGATGCGCGGACTGAAGAAAAAGCCTTTCAAAATAACCAACTGCACTTAACTTACGGTCTCCCCCCCCACCGTTTGCCGTATTACCAAGCCCATGAGCCTGAAGTACTCCACCTACACTACGACCATTCAGCAACAGAGCTTTTTTTAATTAACACTCGGAAGCCCCCACTCGATAAACTGGAAATCCGCCAAGCCCTCAACCTAGCCCTTGACCGTAAAGCCTTGACAGGCCTCTTCCCTGACAAACGCGCACCGGCTTTAGGCTTCGTCCCTTCCTGGATCCCTGATTATCAAACTCCTGAAGGATTACTTCCTTTTGATATCCCCAAAGCACAAGCCCTCATAGCAAAAGCCGGCTACCCTAACGGAGAAGGAGCCCCACCTATAACCCTCATGTACAGTGCGAGCACTCCTTATGGACCCATAGCGGAAGCGCTCCAAGCCATGTGGAAAAACAACCTCGGCCTTAATGTCCGCATAGAGCAATCCGATGCGAAAACAAATTTCTACAACATTATCACCGGAAACTTCGATCTAGGGCGCCTAGTATGGAGAGTTGAATGTGCAGATGCAGGCGTCATCCTCGGCTTTTTTGCAAGTAATTGCCCAGCCAACCCTACTGGTTGGACGGATACCCATTTTGATAACCTACTGGCCCAAGGCTTTGCTGAAAAAGATCTTAAAAAACGGGAACATTATTTTCAACAAGCAGAGACCCGCTTGATGGAGGCGGCCCCCATCATCCCGCTCGCCTATCAACCGGTTATCTACTTGCAAAAGCCGTATGTTAAAGGCTGGAAAATACAAGGAGCCGCCTTTATCCCTTATAAAAACATCTATTTTGAGCCTAATTAAGCTTTTATTTTCCCCTATGGTACAATACTCCAATCATTTTTATCTACTACTACTAACGATTATCACGCTTTTAACAGCCTGCCATAAAGGAGAAAAACCGGCTGATCATGCCGCAAAAGCCAGTGTCTTACTTGTTGGAAATGGGTCCGAACCTCAATCCCTCGACCCACACAAAACGCTTGGACTACCCGAAAATGATATTATGCGAGCCCTTTTTGAAGGGCTTGTGTGGCTAGACCCTGCGACTTTTCAACCCCTTCCTGGGGTGGCTAAGGGTTGGGATATCGCCCCAGATGGCTTAACCTATACGTTCTTTTTAAGAGATAATGCAAGATGGTCCAATGGAGACCCTGTTACAGCTCATGATTTTGTTTTTGCC
>JANYEO010000059.1 GCA_025363025.1 Opitutia bacterium | reverse complement strand
CTCGTGTAGCCGCTGAAGAAACAGAAAAGGCTCGTGTAGCCGCTGAAGAAACAGAAAAGGCTCGTGTAGCCGCTGAAGAAACAGAAAAGGCTCGTGTAGCCGCTGAAGAAACAGAAAAGGCTCGTGTAGCCGCTGAAGCGGCAGAAGTCCTTATCAAAAATCTGGCGCCGGTCAATCCTATTCCAGTAGCGACGCCCATCTCTGCACCTATTGTTGTTGCTGATTTAGTAAAGGCTGGAGTGTCTTTTTCAGCTATGACCATCGAAGAGAAGGCGGCAGTGGTAAAAGTAACCCAAGCTCAATATAAAAAATCAGGATTCTAATTTTTAATACTATGAAAAAATCTTTTTGTTTAGCCGTTCTAATGGCTGCATCGGTAGCTTCAGCTCACGTATACACAGGTGTTTCAGGTGGATACTTTAAGAGCCATGATGTTGAGAGTTGGGGCGGGGGAGTTCATGTAGGCTATGATTTTGTAGAAAAAACAGCGTTTTTTCATCAAGGCATAGAGCTTGAGATATGGGGCCTCAGTGGGCGTGGCCATGCCAGTGAAAGCGGTCCTACGACGGACGGGCTTTTTACGCTTACGAATAAAAGCACGCTTAAGCTGACACAAGTGCCGGTAATGATTAATTATCGCTTATGGGGCAAATTTGACTCATGTCTGCCAGTTACTTGGTATGCTGGAGCCGGTGTAGGGTTTCAATGGATGCGTGCAAAAAATCACGTAGTTTCTTCTTTAAAAGATACCGGTGGGGCGCCTCAAGATGTTTGTGCAATTATTAGCGAAACACCTGCTACTTGTAGCCCTGTTTATGATAAGACACGCAATCAAACCGTCTTCACAGGCCAGCTCTTTGCAGGCCTTGGGTATGATATTACAGATGCTTTATCTGCTACAGTTGGTACGCGTATTTTTATGTCTCAGTCTCATACGTGGGATGATGGGCGTATTGTTGGTTCTCCTGTCCACATGGGGCCTTTCCAGGTTGGCATGGAGTTGGGCTTAAATTACGCCTACTAAATATTAGCTGATAGCTTAAATTACGTTAGCTATCAAGCCAACCAGCGGATCTCATTACGAGGTCCGCTGGTTTGTTTTAAGAATGAGGCTTGCCAAACCCCTATACCCTGTTTAATAAACCGTCGGAACGGATTACAAAATGCTTAAAACTCACCGTTCACTTATCGACTTACACTGTCACCTCGGGGGGGCAGTTCCTTCTGCTGTTTTATGGGAGATCCTATGCGATAGCGGCTTACAGACAGAGTTTGACTCTTTTCGTAGCCTGCACCGCTTCCTGAGCGTGGCCGCGGGGGATATTCATAGCCTGGACGACTTCCTTGGGCGCTACTTCCACGCGACGGAGCTTATCCAGTCCTCCCCCCAGGCTGCAAATGAGGCGGCCTATCAGGCAGTTGCAAAGGCTTATCGGCGTTGCACCATGGTTGCGGAAGAAGCCCCAGCGGCAGATGGCTCTCCAGATGAGTTTTCTGGGATGGAGATCCGTTACAACCCGCTTAAGCGGATCCATGGCGGCCGTCATACCCTGGGGGCTATTATTATGGCCACCATCCAGGGCCTGCAGCGGGTGTCTATGCATTACAAAGTGCATACGGGCATCCTCTTCTCGATGGGTAAAGAGCTTTCTTATGCTAGCAATTGGACCATTGTCCAAGCCGCAGTCGCCTTCAAGGGGCACGGGCACCTGCATGGGGCCCATGGCGTCATCGGGATTGATATGGCCGGGCCAGAATCTACTGGGGTAGATACCAATACCGTTTGGTTGAAGGAAGTCCGCAAAATGGTCCAGCAAGCCCGCTCGGTTGGCTTAGGGGTTACCTGGCACGTAGCGGAGACAACGCACTCCGGCCCAGATGGCCTAGAGCAGATTTTGGAGTATATAGAGCCCGACCGCATCGGCCATGGTATTCAATTGGGCAAGGCCAAGGGCCTGCAGCGGGATCGCCTCTGCCAACGCTTGCGCGAAAAAAAGGTGTGTCTAGAGATTTGTCCATCCGTCAATCTGGTAACCCGTTCTATCCAAAGTCTGGAGGAAATTGCAGACTTAGTGCGCTTATTAGATGCGGAGAAGATTCCTTTTTGTTTGAATACGGATAACCCGTACCTTATCCGCACTAACTTATTGCAAGAGTATGAGTCCATGCGGCATGTCCTCGGGGCAGATGCGCATTTGCTGGAGCAAACCCATGCTCATGCCCAAAATAGCACCTTCATGTCGGCCTTGAGGGATGCGAGTAAACCCCCTTTTCCTGTCGTTTAAAAAATCATGCAAGAATTGATTACCGGTGCGGGTATATTCATTTACCCCTTAGTATTTTGCTCGGTGGCTGTGGTCTTTATTTTGGCAGAGCGCCTTTGTGCGCTTAGGCGTAGCCGCGTCATGCCACAGGGTCTTTTTCAGCTGATTTTAAAAGGGGAGCGGCCAGAGGGTAAAGCGGCGAAGGCCTCAGTAGGCGGGCGGATTGCCGATTTTTTCTTTACCCATAAGCCGGACCCTGAGGGGCTTAAAGCCTATGCTAGCTTAGAGGTTTCCCGGCTCGAGCGTGGGCTGTTTATTTTGGAGATCGTCATTGCAGGAGCTCCTTTACTGGGTCTCTTAGGGACGGTTACAGGCCTTATCCACGTGTTTGGAAACTATACCGCCTCTGTTGGGGCGCCCGATGCCTCCTTGTTCGTCGAAGGTATTGCCTTGGCGCTGACTACGACGATGCTGGGGCTTACCATTGCACTGCCAGCCTTGGTGGGGCATACGTATTTGCTTCGCCGGATTGATTTGCTCGGGGCAGAGCTCAACTTAGCGGTCGAGCGGTTAGTGCAAATAACTCCTGAAGCCTAAAATGAGCCTCGCAATCCGTAGGCGAGGGCGCCCTCAAATCAACATCGTGCCACTCATCGATGTACTGACGATTTTGATTTTTTTCTTTTTGCTGACGATGCAGTTTTCTCAACTATCTGCCCTCAATATTACCCCGCCTAAAATTGAGACGGCTGGCAAAACAGCGGCCCAGCATACGCTTTCCTTAGCCGTGTCAAGCGAAGGCCAATTTTCTGTAGATGGGCAAATAGTTGAAGCAACGGTCTTGCGTGCTACTTTAGAGGCCCGGGCAAAGACGAGTGGGGTAGAGGAGGTTCTCCTTGTCGTGGATGAGGCAACGCCCGTTAAGTATTTAACCCAAGCCATGGATACTTGTAGCCAAGCGGGGTTAGCGAAGGTTAAGCTTCAATCCAGAAACTAATGCGATTTGTCGTATTTTTTAGCTGACAGATTCAAAAAAATCTATCACTCCTATCAGTCCTTACTGCATATTGCCCGATGGTGTAATGGTAGCACAGCGGATTTTGATTCCGCTTGTTAAGGTTCGAATCCTTATCGGGCAACCACTAAGCGTTACGTATTAATAGCGGTGATAAGCGCTTGATTTAGCAGACTATTAGGGCTAGTCTATCTATTAGATTTTACCTCCCCTTTATGATAGGCCCCGATCATTCCGTCCAGCCCCTAAAAGCGCCTGCTCCTTATTTGGAGACAGGTAAGCCTGCGCTGAAGCCCGCGCAGTTAAGCGGCTTTGAGGTTAAGCAAGGGCAAGCCGATGCGCCTAAGGCTTCACAAGAGCTGCATTGGAGCGGAAATGTACGGGCGGCTGCACTTAAGAACCTTTTTGAGCGATTGATGGACGTGCAACCCGCAAAGGCTGTGTTATCACGTGTTTTAACAGAAGAGGGGGATTTTGTATTTGAAGGGATACGTTTGGTTGAACTTTTAGGGGAGCCTGATTATGCAAAACAGTTTGAGAAGGCCATTAAGAAAGGCTTGGGAGACCCTACCCAGCCGGAATGGGCTTTCCAATTGGCTGAGTGTCGAGCAAAGACCCAAGAGGCTTTAGGTAAGGGCCAAATCAGTGCGAAAGATGCAGAGCGGCTCACGCGCTCGTTTGCGAATGTGTTAGTAGACCGTTTGTTTGCTGATAAATCCGGGGCTGATATTTATGGGGCCATTCCTGTGCCGGGGCTTATTTGGCTATTTGGGAAAGAGAGTCATTCCCTGGGGCGTCATGAGTCTGCACCTTATCCAAAAGGCTATAAAGACATGCAAGCAGCTCTGAAGGCTAAGAAGCAAGCAGGTGGGTCTGCTTCTTTAGAGCTTTATTTGCCTTTGCCTGTGGTTATTGATACGGCAAAATCAGCCATGGGTAAAGATAGGTTTCGTTTTGAAGGGGTTCATCTTTTGGCGGCCCTTGCAGGAGGGATACCTCCTACTGAAGAGGGGTTAAACCACCTTGAGCGGTTTTTGCAAACAGGATCTCATTCTTTGGATGGAGCGCCTTACCGGGAGCTATTGGTAGGGCTTTATCAAGATTTGCAGGGGTTGAAAAGCGCGTAAACTGTATTAATGTGTTAACACGCTAGCACAGTTTATAGCGAAAAACTGTACCACCATGCTAGTATGCTAATACAGTTTTTAAGACAGACCAAAAATTCAACATAAAGGTATTTTATGGTTGGTCTGTTTTTTGCCCACTCGCTTTTAATGAGAATTGGTTCCCGGCCAGGGACTCGAACCCTGAACCAATTGATTAAGAGTCAACTGCTCTACCGATTG
>JANYEO010000021.1 GCA_025363025.1 Opitutia bacterium | reverse complement strand
CAAAAAGACGACTACATGACAACCCTGCACAAAGCTAAAAAGCATGTATTAATGAGACCGCTGTATAATAGCAAGTTTTTTGTGAGACTGCATGCAGAATACCTTTCTTTTGAATTCTTGCGGTGTTGTCGCTCCTCAAGTACTGTCTGTACATTCGTCGCTCCGCATTGCAAGTTCTTCAAAATTAAGGCATTCTGCATGCAGTCTCTATATAATCCCGAGTGCCTAAAAACATCAAATAGTGTGTGTTTTGTTGAAAATTGCTATTATACAGCGGTCTCATTAATACATGCTTTTTAGCTTTGTGCAGGGTTGTCATGTAGTCGTCTTTTTGTGTGGTGTTGTGGAGTGAAAATTGCTATAAAGGCGTATCGTTTGTTATTTAAATTGCTCTAAACCTGAATTCCCTTTTCTATATGGCTCCCCTTCGTATTGGTATTAATGGATTTGGCCGGATTGGCCGCCTCGTATTCCGCGCTTTGGTTGATCAAGGCCTTTTAGGGCAAGGGATTGAAGTAGTGGCGATCAATGATTTGGTTGAGGCGGATAATTTAGCTTATTTGCTTAAATACGATTCTACCCAAGGGCGGTTTGCGGGGGAAGTGGCGGCTGAGGGGGAATCCCTCATTGTTAATGGGCATACGGTTAAATGTTTGTCCGTACGTGAGGGGCCAAAGGCTTTACCTTGGCGGGAGTTGGGGGTAGATATTGTTATTGAGTCTACCGGGTTGTTTACGGATGGGGAGCATGCGGCCTTGCATTTGGAGGCAGGGGCCAAGAAGGTGGTTATTACCGCACCCGCAAAAGGGAACGTGAAGACGGTTGTTATGGGGGTGAATGACCATACGCTTGTAGCGGCAGACCAGCTTATCTCCAATGCCTCGTGCACGACGAATTGTTTGGCCCCGATAGCCAAGGTGGTGCTTGATAATTTTGGAATAGAAGAAGGCTTGATGACGACCATCCATAGTTATACAGCGACCCAAAAAGTGGTGGATGCGCCGTCTCGGAAGGATTGGAAAGGGGGCCGTAGTGCAGCAATTAACATCATCCCGTCTTCAACAGGGGCGGCAAAGGCGGTTGGGCTTGTTTTGCCTGAGCTGCATGGGAAGCTGACGGGAATGGCCTTCCGGGTGCCGACTCCTACAGTGTCGGTCGTTGACTTGACGGTGAAGACGGTGAAGCCCACCACTTATAAGGAAATTTGCCAAAAAATGAAGGAGGCGGCGGGAGGCTCCCTCAAAGGGATACTCGAGTATACGGAAGATGAAGTGGTATCTTCCGACTTTATCCACTGTGCGGCCTCTTCTATTTTTGACGCGGGCTCAGGGATTGGCCTGAATGCGCACTTCTTTAAACTGGTGAGCTGGTATGATAATGAGTGGGGGTATAGCAACCGGTGTGTGGATTTGGTGAGAAAATTAGGAACATTACGGTAGCGGATGGTGTGCTATTAAGATTATGAGACCGCTGCATAATGCATTTCTTTTGAGTTTTTGGTCGGTTGTCGCTCCCCCTGTACCCTATGTACACTCGTCGCTTCGCCCTACAAATTCCTCAAAATCAAAGCATTCTGCAATCGGTCTCTAAATAATTCCAGCAATATAAAATTCAAAAACAATAGATTTTCATTTTAATAAGCTATTATTCAGCGGTCTCATTATGGGCACTTTTTCTTCTACTGATTTCTCTAAAAAGTGTGTATTCGTCCGGGTGGACTGTAATGTGCCGCTTACAGCTGAGGGACAGGTGGCGGATGATACGCGCATTGTGGCGGCTTTGCCCACCATTCAGGCATTAATTAAGCAAGGGGCTAAGGTTATCCTAGCTAGCCATTTAGGCCGCCCGCATGGCCGGCCGGACAAGCGGTATACGCTTGAACCTGTAGCGAGTGCTTTGGCGGAAAAATTGGGCCAGCCGGTGGCTTTTGTGCCGGATTGTATAGGGCCTAGGGTTCAGCAAGCGATACAGGTACTATCTGCTGGAAATGTGCTTTTGCTCGAAAATTTACGCTTTTACCCGGGGGAAGAGGCCAATGACCTCGCCTTTGCCGAAGAGTTAGCGAGCCTTGCAGAGGCGTATGTAAACGATGCTTTTGGCACGGCGCACCGGGCGCATGCATCGACGGTAGGCGTCCCCAAGCTTTTGCCGATACGCGTACCGGGGCTTTTGATGGAGCGGGAGCTGGCTTATTTAGGGGATAAAATAAAGACGCCGGAGCACCCGTTTGTCGTTATTTTAGGGGGGGCCAAGGTGTCAGATAAAATACGAGTTATAGAGCACCTCTTAAAGCAAGCAGACGTGATGTTAATTGGGGGAGCTATGGCTTATACTTTTTTAGCGGCCCAAGGTTTTGAAGTGGGAGGCAGTTTAGTTGAAAAAGAGTCTTTTGACCTCGCTAAGGCAATTTTAGAGCAAGCAAAAGCCCGCGGGGTGGACTTCCGCCTGCCGGTTGA
>JANYEO010000255.1 GCA_025363025.1 Opitutia bacterium | reverse complement strand
ACCGTGGGGGACAAAGAGCTCAACGAGATGAAACGCTCCGAGGCCATCCTTCAGTCCATGACCTTTAAAGAGCGAGAAAATCCTCAAATCCTCAATGCCTCTCGCCGTGTACGGGTGGCTAAGGGCTCTGGCACAAAGGTCAGCGATGTTAACGAAGTCCTAAAGAAATTCGCCCAAATGCAAAAAATGATGAAGATGATGCAGGGCGGTAAAGGGAAGGAAATGATGAAGCGCCTCGCTGGCGGCATGGGTGGCAAAGGGCAAGGTGGCCCCTTCGGCGGGTTTTAAGCTCTTTTTAACATAAAATGCGAAAGTTTGAAGAGGCCGCTGTCAGAATGCTTTGATTTTGAGGAATTTGTAGGACGGAGCGACGAGTGTGCTAAGGCACTCGAGGAGGGACAACCGACCAAAAACTCACAAATCATGCATTATGTAGCGGTCTCATATTCTGCAACCTGTCTGTTTACATCTTTGCAACAGTCCCCACCCCTAGCAAATTAAGCCCTGTTTCGAGGATCAGTAGTGTCCGGGCACACAGCATAAACCTCCTAGCCCGCATGCCCTTATCTTCAGCTATCACCTTATCCGCTGCGTAGAAGCTAGAGAAGAGCCCAGCTAATTCATACAAATAGAGGCACAAGTGATGCGGGCGCAAATCACTAATCGTAGCCTCAAGCGCTTCGGCAAAGAGGACGATTTTGTGGGCTAGCGCTAGCTCCTGCGGCGTTTCAAAGGCAGTTGCTCCGAGTTCCCCTTCACCTGGTTTTAGGCCTCCTTTGCGGAAGATACTGTGGATCCTCGCTGTTGCGTAGAGGAGGTAGGGGGCTGTATTGCCTTCCAAGGTCAACATTTTATCCCAGGAGAAGACATAGTCGCTCGAGCGGTTTTGGCAAAGGTCTGCATAACGCAAGGCACCTATTCCCACAATACGGGCAATGGCGATCTGCTCCGCTTCTGTTAAATCGGCCGATTTTTCACCGACAATCTTTAACGCGCGTACATGGGCCTCTGCCGCCAAATCTTTTAACTTAATGGGGTCTCCCGAGCGGGTTTTAATGGCCTTCCCATCATCACCCAGTACCGTGCCAAAGCTTATGTGCTCCATGCGTGGCAAGGGGTATTTTTTGGCCTTAAACCATTTTTCAACTGTCAAAAAGAGTTGCTGAAAGTGGTCTTGCTGCCGCCCATCTACAACATAGAGGAGGGTAGTGGCCTTCGCATGTTCAACGTGGTGGAGGGCCGTTGCAAGGTCAGTCGTTCCATAATTACTAGCCCCATCCGCCTTGCGGATCATAAAAGGCGTCTCCTTAAAACGAGCATGCTCCGGGTGGAAGACAACGAGGGCTCCTTGGCTTTCCTCCGCAATCCCCAGCTGTGTTAACTCTTCATATACGCGGCCCAGTTTATCTTGGTAAAAGGATTCCCCTTGCACCTGGTCAAAGGTAACCCGGAAAAGTTGGTAAAGGCTTTCAAAAGCCTTATAAGATACGGTTGTCACAGCCTCCCATAGGGCTTTGCTTTCTGGGTTGCCTTTTTGAAGCATGACCAGCTCGCTACGTGCAATTTCCTGGGCCTTCTCATCTTCTTTAAAACGGGCACTGCCTCGCTTGTAGAGCCCCTCTAAGTCTTCCAATGGGTCTTCATGCTCTGCATTAATATCGTACCCTTCTTCTTTAATTTGCATGAGGAGGATGCCAAACTGTGTGCCCCAATCTCCCAAATGGTTATCGCGGATGACAGCGGCCCCGTGGAAGCGGAGCAGCCGTTGGATGGCCTCCCCGATAACGAGGGAGCGCAAGTGCCCCACATGCATTTGCTTAGCCGTATTGGGGCTAGAGTAGTCGATAACGATCGTCTCTTTTGCAAAGCGTGTTTTTGCAGCTGTCTTAAGGTCTGCTAGGCTTTGAAATTTTTTTAGCCACTTTAATAAATATTCGCTTCTTAGAGTAATGTTAATAAAACCAGGCCCGGCCACTTCGATGTGCGCAAATTCATTTGGCAGCTTCTTTTTAAGCTTTTCGGCTAATAATACGGCTAATGTCCGCGGGTTTTGCTTTGTTTTTTTGGCATGGGAGAGGGCTCCATTCAGCTGAAAGTCCCCAAAGCGTGGGTCCGATAGGCGCAATTCCGGCAAAAAGTCTTTTCCCAGCTCCGGAAGGGTCAGCGCAATCTTGTAGATGATGCTTTCGATAAAAGATGATACTTGATAATTCATTGTCGTTTAATACTCGCTTTTAAAATGTTAGCCCTAAGCTAATGTAGGCTTTGGGCATTTGGGCAATCTTAATTCCGAAACCTCAGCATAATGCTTTTTTTGATTTCTGGTCGGTTTTCTGGCATCCCGGCACTGTGTTGTCAAATATTGCGCTGTTTTTCGCAAGTCATTGAAGATAAATACATTATGGGTCATGTCATATGGGTTTTTCTTGTAAAAACATGAGGTGAGTGGCCGATTCAAGTATGAAGTGCAGCACCCTTAGGCTGGAAAAAGGGTTAAGCAGCAGTGATGATAATGTTGGAAAACAGATTAATCATCATGCCAAAAAAGCAGTACTGCCACTTAACCTTAAAAGAGCGAAAACAAATT
>JANYEO010000231.1 GCA_025363025.1 Opitutia bacterium | reverse complement strand
CGCTCCGCCTTGCAAGTTCTTCAAAATTAAGGCATTTTGCATGCGGTCTCGATATAATCCCGAGTGATTGAAAACATTAAATAATGTGTGTTTTTTTGAAAATCGCTATTATGCAGCGGTCTCATATTAAAAAAGGGTATTATAAGTAGATTGCTTTCGTGTTAGCTCAAATGGTAGGATGGTGAGGATTGTATTATGCTTCACCGTCCGCCAACGCGCACTTATACGCGGCATGCCCTTGAGGCCTGGTTAAAGCACCTGGCCCAAGACTGGGAGCAGGGCTTCTCTCCGGAGGCTTTGGCCCGTGGGCGGCGCTTTTATAAAGAGGCGCAGGTAAAGGCGCTCGATATTGAGACGACGTCTTTGGTGGTGCAGTCTAAAATGGAGGATCGGAAGGCCCCACTCATTTACTGTGTAGTGGATTATGCGGCTGAAGGGGGCTTAACCGTCCGGACATCGATTGAGGATGAAGCTTTGGGGGCGGCGCTGGCTGTGGCCGGGTTGTATGAATTAGAGGAATTTTTGACAACGGAGGAAAATTCTATTTTAGCCGAAAAGCAGGCGGCTCTGGAAGCAAAACAGGAAGCGGCTAAAAAGACGCCTAATGCAGCTATTCTGCCTGTAGCTGTTAAGGCCCCTTTGAGCCCGGGCAGGACTATGGTGCTCAGTTTTAGCCTGGTGCCTAAGGGTATTGCCTTTATGCCGCGCTGGGCGGGCGAGGTACAGGGCATCCATGGAGGGGCAGGCCTCACGCACCCGAAAGAGCGGGAGGATTGGATACGTTTGGCCCACTGGGCGAGGCGCTCGGGCTTTGTTTATCATGAAAAAACAGGGCAGCAGGTATTGGCCAATGTGCCGATGGAAGCTGTCGTGCGTTTTTTAACGGGGCCCCTCTACCAATGGCGGCATCATTATAAGATTGATTTACCAGAAAGTGTGCGGCGGTTAAGCCGGGGGCGGCAGTCGCTTAAGCTCATTACCGCGGTTACCCGGGCGGAGGGCGGCATCCATGTACGGCCTCTCCTTCAATTGCGGGGCAATATTGTGCCAACGATTGATTTAAAGGCCCTTCTAAAGCAAGGGGGGGAAGGCGTACTGGAAGATTATGGATGGGTAAGCCTTTCGGACGAGGCAAAGCATTTATTAGACGATTGGCAGAGCGCTTTTGACGGGCAGTGGGAAGGCGTATGGCCAGCTTATATGCTTTTTTCTACCTTTGTAAAGGGAGGTGAGGGGCATGTGGCTACCCCGGAGGTGCAAGCCTGGGAGGCTGCCTTTAAACAAGTGGCCTTGGCTGAGGAGACGCGGCAATTGCCCGCTTTTTTAAGGAGTTATCAGGCGGAGGGGGTGCGGTGGCTATTGCGTTTATTTGAGACGGGGGGGCATGCCCTCCTCGCGGATGAGATGGGGCTAGGGAAGACCCTCCAGGTGCTGAGTCTTTTAAACGCCGATCCTTTAAAAGGCCTAGAGGATAGGCCTCATTTGGTGGTTTGCCCGGCCAGTGTCGTACCGGTTTGGCATAGTGAGGCGGCTAGGTTTTTCCCTCATCTTACGCTAAGAACACTTGGCCGGGGGACAACTTTTGCTGACCATCCGGGGCCGTGTTTATGGGTAGCAAGCTATACCCAGCTAAGACGAAACCGGGCGGAGCTTGCTGATTTATCTTTCGGGTATGCAATTTTGGACGAGGCACAAGCGATTAAAAACCCGCATTCTAAAACGGCCCAGGCTGTGTTTACCTTGAAGGCTGAGCGGCGCTTGGCCCTAACCGGAACGCCGATTGAGAATCGTCATTTAGATTTGTGGAGTGTGCTGCGCTTCCTTATGCCAGGGCTACTCGGAACCCGGAAGGCTTTTGAGGGGCGCCTCATGCAAGAAGGTGGGGTAGCTTCTCTTCGGGCACAGCTAAGCCCTTTTATCCTCCGCCGGATGAAGCGGGATGTGTTAAAAGAATTGCCTGAAAAAACAGAGGTGACCCTGAGCTGCCCCTTAACCCCTGTGCAGCGACATTTGTATAAGCAATTGGCCGAGCAGGGGAAGTTGACGTATGGCAGTGGGTTTGGAGATGCAAAAACGCGGATGAATGTGCTATCGATATTAACACGTCTGCGTCAAACGGTTTGCGACCCGGCCCTTTTGCCAGAGGCGCCTGTGTACCCCTTTAGTGATAGTGGGAAGCTATCGGTATTGCTTGAGCGGGTGATGGAGCTGGTAGATAATGGGGAGAAGGTCGTTATTTTTAGCCAATTTGTGAAGCTGCTTAACCGGGTACGGGCAATGTTTAAAGAAGCTTTGCCGGAGGCCACGTGTTATGAACTTACGGGGAGTACGATTGATAGGTCAGAGCCGGTAAAAGGCTTCCAGGACCATGAAGGGGCGGCCCTTATGCTGGCAAGCTTGCGAGCAGCGGGTGCCGGGATTACTCTACATGCGGCCAGCTATGTCTTCCTCCTCGACCCTTGGTGGAACCCAGCCGTTGAGGCCCAAGCAGTAGACCGTGTCCACCGGATGGGGCAAAAAAAGCCGGTGTTTGTTTACCGCCTCGTTTCCCCTGGGACGTTGGAGGAAAAGATCCAAGCCCTGAAGGCTCATAAACAGGGCCTCTTCGACGATGTGCTAGAGGACTTGCCAGACTTAATGCGCCTGGAGGCTCATTTTAAGACGCTAGGGGAATTAGTTGATTTAAATGAAGAATCAGCGGATTGATGGACAGGTTGCATAAAGCATGCATTCTTCAGCGGTCTTATAGGGGGTGGTGCGGTAAGGAGTCTATACGCGCATGCTGGTATAATCGAATAGCGTCTTGTTGAGCTGCTTATGTGTCTATAAATTGGCTCCCCATGCAGATTGATAGGACTGGTGCTGGCCACGAGTAGTGCATATGCCATGATTGGAAATAGACTTGTGGGTGGGGTACTATAAAGGGCATTGGGCCAGAAGGAGAGGGTATTAGCGCGCTAGGCAAATATATGGTGTGGGGTGGCAGTGTGTTAGCTTTGGCTTGCTGTGCCATTGCTTGCCTTAGGCGGGTAATTTGCCTGTTTAGTTCGTCGGTTACTGCTTGAAAATGTGCACGGTAGGTGGCAATTGTCTCATGGGCGTTTTTAATGGCCTCCATGTCTGCTTCATATTCTGCTATTTTGTCAACAGGAAGACTGCCTTCGTCCCCATACTGGTTGCGTAATTCATCCCAGTAGTGTTCTGCATTCATTAAGATGAGCTTCCAGCTTTCCGCGGCTTCGATTGCTTGATCAAGCGTGCTTAATTTGTCATGCAGCTGATCTATGTGTGATTTCAGGGTGAAAATATCTGCCACAGTGTCATTATTATCGCCCATTTGGGCCGCAAGGGGAAGGTTGCTGCACACTGCGATCGCAATTAATAGAATTTTTTTCCTAAGATTAAAAAAAAGCATATTGCCTGATCCTTTCAATAATGAGTGTATTTTAATACTCAAAGCTAATTAGTTAATACTTCAAAGGTAGAAGTCAATTCTCATTAAGGCGTCGCTGAGGTTAAATATACAGTGTGTTTATAAAGGTTAACCCCTTACTGCCTTACAATTGGCATTCTGCGGCCTGTTCCAAAGGCAACAGGGCTGCAGCGTATAACGGGGGCCGCTTTTTTACGCTTATACTCGCTTAGGCGTACTTGCCTAAGCACCCACCGCACCGTTTCCGGTTCAAAGCCTCTTTTAATGAGGGCTGCCTCCCCTTCAAAGTCTTCTAAATGTGCCTTTAGCAAAGCATCCAAAATAGGGTAAGGCGGTAGTGTATCTTGGTCTTTTTGATCCGGCCGCAGTTCTGCAGAAGGGGCCTTAGTTAGAATAGATTCAGGTATGACCATGCATCCTTTTTCTCGATTAATTTCATGCGCTAATGCATAGACATCCCCTTTGTATACATCACCTAAGGGGTTTAGCCCGCCACACATATCTCCATATAGGGTGCCATAGCCAACAGCCATTTCGCTTTTGTTTCCCGTAGTTAAGAGGAGGCGGTCTTCTTTGTTAGAAAGGGCCATCAGCAGTATGCCACGTGCCCGGGCCTGTATGTTCTCTTCCGCTAGGCCTTTTTCTGTTCCTTCAAATCGAGACTGAAGGGTGCTTTCAACCCCATCTACTATTTCTGAAATGGGGAGCTTTATAAAAGGCATGCCCAGTGCCTTGGCCAGCGCTATCGCATCCGTCATACTCCCTTCGCTGGAGATAGAGGAGGGGAGGCTCACCCCCAGTACATTGTCGGCCCCTAATGCCTCGACGGCCAGTGCTGCTACAACGGCCGAGTCTATCCCGCCGCTAAGCCCCAGTACGGCGGTTTTAAAGCCTGTTTTTGCGGCATATTCTTTGATGCCAAACACAAGCGCTCTTTTCAGTTCGGGTATACTGTGTTCTAAAAATGAGGCCGCTATTTGGGTTTCATGACTTTTTGTATTCCATACCGTTTCATCTGTTTGAAAAGCTTCTAAGCCACGGCGCACGGTCCCTTCTTTGTCCATACACAAGCTCCGTCCGTCGAAGAGGAGTTCTTCATTCCCGCCGACTAGGTTGCAGTAAACAATAGGTGCTTGGGTCAGTTTCACGGCTCGGCGTAGTACGTCTAGGCGTTCAGTTACATGAGGGGCACTCCAGGGGCTGGCCGATAAATTAAGCACTAGGTCTACTTGGGCCTCAGCTAAATATTTTAGCGGGTCCAGGCCATAACGACTGGCTGTTGGTAGTGCAGGATCTGTCCAAATATCTTCGCAAAGGGTTATACCTATTTTATGGCCTTTATAGTCTATGATTAAAGGCTTGTCCCCCGGCTCAAAGTGCCGCCTTTCATCAAAAACATTGTAATTGGGCAGTAGACATTTTTTGGCATAGGCCTGCACCCGCCCCCCTTCACACCAAGCCGCAGCATTAAATAACGGAAGCCCCGGGCGCTTCGTATTGGGGATAACACAGCCAACTAAGGCCGGTATATGAGTTGTTAGTTTTGCAAAAGCTTCAAGTGCCTGGCATTGGGCTTGTACTTTTTCTTGATCGAGTAAGAGGTCTCCTGGCCAATACCCAAATAGCACCATTTCGGGGAATAATACAAGTTCCGCTCCTTTTTCTATTAAGCGCTGATAAGTTTCACTTATTTTTTGGCTATTGCCTACTATATCCCCAGGGATGCTATTGATTTGTGCAATGCCTATATTCACAGGTTGCGATTATGATGGAATCTCTTTGCAATCGCAAGTCTCAGTTCTACGCTGCCTATCATTATCATTTTTTCTATATGATGTCGTTGTATAATATAGTTTTTGAATCTCTTATCCTCGCCTCTGCTTCCCCTCGTAGGCAGGAGCTCCTTAAGTCCGCCCATATTCCGTTTACCCTTTGCCCAGCAGATGTTGTTGAGGATGAAGACCCATTGGCAGATCCCATAACACTTGTCACTCACAACGCCTCGCTCAAGGCCCATGCAGTGGCAAAGGCCCACCCCTCGGAGCTTATTTTAGCCGCAGATACAACCGTTGCCTTAGATGGCCATGTTTTTAATAAACCGGCAGATTTAGCTGAGGCCCGGGTGATTCTCCGCATGCTTTCGGGGAAAACACATACCGTCTTTACCGCGGTTCACTTGCTCGCTTTAGACGCTAAAGTGGACGAAGCCTGGGTAGCGCAGGCCACCGTTACTTTCAAGGATTTAGATGAGCAGGCCATTGATAATTATATCCAGCTGGTTAATCCCTTAGATAAAGCCGGTGCCTATGGCATTCAGGCCCATGCAGAGTTGATTATTTCAGGTTTTACCGGCTTACGCTCCACTATCATGGGCCTGCCGATCGAAGAGCTCTTGCCACGGCTTAAAACGTATCTTTGATGTTAAACATCCGCGCCTCTTCGGGTAATTCCGCATATTTAGGGAAGTAGAGGCGGAACTGTACCCAAGGCTCATTGGGTTTAGAGATAAGGCGTATCCCGCTGCGCATGCCTTCTAGCATCTTTTTGCAATAAGCAAGGCCTAGCCCCAGGCTTTCTTTATCGCACGTATAGCCGAGGTCAAAGATGTAGGGCATATGCTTGGGCCCAATGGTCGGCCCATCATTTGCCAAGGTAAAAGTCTTTTTATGCTTATCGAGCGTGCAGATGACGGTCGTGGCTTGGCCGTTTTCTACATAATAAAGGGCGTTGTCAAAAATATGGCCTACGATGCTTTCAAAAATATCGCGGTTACCCAATATATTGAAGTCTTCATCTCCTTCAAATTTAACACTTGCTTGAGATTTTTTGGAGAAACGTGCTAATATATGCTCAACTGTTTCCCGTACGGAGAGTTCCATATGTGTTTCTTCCGGGTTAATGTCGGTCGCCCCGAGGAGGGCGCTTAGCATCAGTTTCACATCTCCCGCAGCCTTAGCCAAGCGGTCCATATCTTGGAAGTTAAGGGCCCGTTTCGCCCGGGCTAAATCAATGGATACATCGACCACTTTGGCATAGATCTTCTCAACAATGGTGTGAATGCGGCCCAAAGCCCTTTCGGTAATCATGTTTTCTTTAGCCGCGTCCATAGCAAAGTAAGTGAAGATGCCTAAAGCCCCAATCGCAATTGTAGCCCAGTTATCTGGGATACCTGCTATTGGGTAAATTTGAACGGCGACTTGGGCTGCGGCCGCCGTTGTAATCATAGAGACAAGCCCCAGCATCGTCCACCCCATCATGGTTCCCATTGCAACCAGGGTTACCCAATAAAAATAACTAAAGGCGAGCTGCGTTGGGGGGGCAAACATTCCGATCGCACCTACGAACGGGAGGGCTAACCCTATCAACGTTAAACAAACGAGGATATAGCGTTTATTATAAGTATCTTTGATGAGGAAGGGAAGGGCTGCGACAATGCTCAGTAGTGCCCCCGCCATCCAGACAAACCAATAATCAAGTGCTTGTAGCCCTAATCGAGATCCTTCCATGTAGATGACAACAGCCGCAATCGTGGCAATCCCCGCGTACAAGCGGTAAAAAGGTTTGGGCCTTAGGGAGTCTGCAAAAATATTTTTCTTCGTCCGCTTACGTTTTTGAGCCAGCTGTTTGCGAGCCTTGGCCGAGGGCATGCGCAGTTCTTTGGTGAGGCTACTTTCTTCTTTAAAAAGAGCGCTTAGCCCCAGTCCAATGAGTAATGTTGATACAGAGCTTATCGGTAAGGTCAGCATATAGTGGAAGGGGCTGGCCCAGGCATACTCTTTGCCAGTGGTGAAGGTCATCCATAAGGCGATAGCTGTTCCACAAAATAAAGCGCCTATGGCTGCCTTAGGCCCCGCTTTTTTATTAGCCCGCATAAGGAGGAAGAGGCCAAATACGCCAGAGGTTATTACTCCTTTGCCGCTCCAAAAAACTTTGAGGGCACTCTCTCCGTTTAAATAAATAAAATAAGCCGCACAAATCCCTGCGATTCCAAAAGCAACAGAGGATGCTCTCAAAATTTGCATCGTCAGTAACGATTGCTTTTGTGCCGATGCCTTCGCATGGGGTTCATATAAATTACAAATGAGCACGGTAGAGCTACTATTAATGCCGGTATCAATGGTACTCATCGCGGCCGCCAAGATGCCGACAATGGCCAGCCCCTTTAGCCCATTTGGGAAGTGATGGGCTATGAAGTGGGCAAAAACGGTTTCAACCCCTTGCCCCTCGAGGGGCATTTCAAGGAGGTTCGTCCCATTATAAAAAACATAGAGCAGGACGCCTATTGCAAAAAAGAGAACTGCCACCATAGGAATGATGGCCCCTCCAATGATAGCGCCCCACCGTGCATGGTTTAGGGAGCGCGCTACAATATAACGTTGGGCGAGCCCTTGGTTAGAGCTATAAAACTCCGCATCTACAAAAAAGAAGAATAAAAATGAAATCGCCAGCAGCGGCCAATTGCTTTGGATATCCGCCGTTTTATCTAATAGTTTAGGCCCTGTTTGAATGAGGCTAAATAGATCACTTCCCTTTTCCGGGATAGAGTCCATTAAGAAGTAAATAGAAGCTGCCCCTGCCGTTAAAAGTATTAGGGTTTGGAAAAAGTCTGTCCAGATCACCCCTTCAATCCCTGACATGTAGGTGTAGAAGATGACAATAAAGCCCGTGAGTACCATAACACTTACAATATCCGCCCCGCAAATTAAGTGAATGGCCTGTGCTACCAGGCAGGTAATAACCCCCATGCGCAAAATGGAGTATAATATAAAGGCGATAGACGCATACGTGGCAGACCATCTCCCGAATCGGTCCGCAAGTAAGGTGTAGATAGAGGCATCCCGTGTGTTTCTTAGGAAGGCTACAAAGAATACAACGCCAAAAATAATCCCCCCAATAGCGCCAAAAAAGTCGCCTATTAAGAAGTACAAATCCATAACATACCCCTTCGTTGGGATAGCCAAAAAAGCGATACTACTAACGGATGTGCCAATGATAGAGCCCGCCACAAGCCACCACGGCATGTTACGCCCCGCTAGCATTGGATCCGGGTCATTTGTCCTCAGGCTGATCATAGAGGTGACGATGACGAGTAGCGCTGCGTATAACAGCACAACCGTTACATTCGACATCTGTGCCGCATTTAAATAAGAAACGAGTAGTAAATCCATGTGATAATCGGTAATTGAAAATAAAGAAATTATCCGGCTTGTATTGTCTGCTTATTCCGCGTGGTTGTCTTGGAATTCCTCTCTTTAGGTTAGATAGGTAAAAACCCTATAAAGGCTTAATTGTCAATTGTGAATTACTTGGTAACCGGCTTTGTTTTGATAACTTTATCTCACGAATGGGGCGCTTGTTTACAGAGTGTTGCACTTCACCCTTGAATGGGCCGGTCTTGTTATTGAGGCCTATTGAGCCCTCATCTTTAACCTCTTACTTCTCCGTTTTCCACTGTAATGATGCGTGTGCTATAACGTTTTGCTTGGTCTAAGTTGTGGGTTACTTGAAGGACGGTGAGGTTGTTTTCTTGGCTGATTTGGTTTATAAGACTGAGTAACCGCTTTGCTGAATCTGGATCAAGGGCGGCAGTAGGCTCATCAAGAAGCAGAATGTTAGCGGGGCAGAGAGTTGTCATGGCCAGGCTTAGGGCTTGGCGTTGCCCGCCAGAAAGCGTGCTTGCGACCGCGTCTAAACGTTTTTCCAGCCCCATTTCTAAGCGTTTTAGAGTTTCGATAAACCCATCTCGGGCGTTGCGTTTAAGGGCCCAAGAGAAGCCTCGCCTTTGGCCGCGTTTACTGGCTAATGCCAAATTTTCTTCGATAGTTAAATCCCCTGCAGTGCCTAGCCTGGGGTCTTGCCCCATTTGGGCAATAATTCCAGATCTTTCATAAGCTCCTTTCAGGGTATAATTGATTCCATTTAAAAAAACAGTCCCCTGGTCAGGTATTAAGTCTCCGCTTATAAGCCCCAGCAAGGTCGAT
>JANYEO010000224.1 GCA_025363025.1 Opitutia bacterium | reverse complement strand
CATGATTATTGATAGAAAGGACAGGTCTCTAAAAAGCGAAAAGACCCCTGATTGGCAAGGGTCTTCTGTTTTAAAGTGAATTCGTAGGCTTCTTACACTTTGCAGGGTTTATCACAGCAGCTGTCTTTGCAGACACTTATGGCCCCTGGGCCAATAAAAATGAAGGCAATAAATGTGCAAAAGTAGAGCAAGGCTTGGCCGCCCTCTTGGGTTAGGGATTCACCTTTGTTTATGTGATAAACAATAGCCATTCCCATTGTGGCCGCTAAAAATACACAAGCGGAGCGGAAGAAGAGCCCGAGGAGAAAACAGAGCCCTCCGAAAGCCTGAGAAATAACGGCTAAGAGCCCCCACATAGGCAGCGCAAATGTAATGCCTATATTGGCCATAACTTGCCCTAAATAACCCCAGGTGGCTTCACCCCCCATGAGGCCTTGTACCCCGTGAGTCAGCATGAGGCCGCCTGCGGTGAGACGAAATAAGAAAATACCAATATCAGGTTTGCGGAGAAAACAAGGAGTCATAGGAAACAGGGGAGGGGATAAAAAGAAGTGAGCATTGAATGCACATAGCTTTTTTTTGTCAAGCCAACAGGCTTTTATTGTTAACGGGCTGTTGGGTCGGTTAACAGTTCAGGTAATGCTTTTAAACAGTCAGTTTGGGAAGTCGTAGCCAAAAATTGGCCTACTGCGTCTCCTTCGCCTGGGAGGCCAACGAGCCAAGGGCCCACTTCTGGTTTTTCCCAAAATACACCTCCATGGTCTACAACCCACGCTGCAGCACGGTCCTTCATTTCAGGGCCGGTAGGGACAACTGATACACGGTCCCCCGCCATGGTTTGGCGGGCAATAACTTGGCTGCCTTGGCGATGGGGGATGTCCATTAGGGTTTCTTCCAGCCGTACGGGCCGCTTCCAGCCCGGGTCTTCAATAACGCGAATGCGCTTCCAGGAGCCATCTTCAGCCGGTGGCATATCGAGGAGAAATAGCAACCGGCCTTGCCAGGGGCGTAGGGCTTTGGGCCCTGCAGGCTGTGGGCGGGATTGCAGCAGGACCATGACCAGCCCACAGCCGAGTAGTGCGCCGATTAAAAACCCGCCTAAACGTTTGCCTTGGAGCATCCTTTAGCTGCGTTTAGGGCAACCTTTTTGTGTGCGGTACCCCTGCATAAAGCATAAAACAATGGAGAGGCCGCCTGCCCATACTGCTGCATAGCGGAAGCCTAGCCATATGCCTTCGCTAATGCGGGTCCATATCCCGAGGTCCGTATCCATGAAGAGAGACGCAATGGGGTAGATAATACCTCCCAGTGTTGCGCCTGCCCCTAAAATCATGGAGACATAGGCAAAAAAGTAGCAGATCCAAGTAATGATAAAAGGTGTAATTTTTCCCATGGGCTAAGGCATATTGAAAAAACAGCCCCTTTGGCAAGCTCCTAGCCTTCATTATTGCTTAAAATAAGTTATTCTTTTAAGAAGCGTAAGATAATGACAGCCGAACGTTACTTTTCGACCACGGTGCGGGTCCGCTATATAGAGACGGATCAAATGGGAATTGCCCATCACTCCAGTGTGCTCACCTGGATGGAGGTTGCTCGGATAGAGCTTTGCGATGCGGTTGGTCTATCTTATAAAGCCCTTGAGGCATCCGGTTACCGGCTGCCTGTCTTGGGAGTGGGGGTTCATTATCATAAGCCCGCTTACTTTGATGACCGGTTGACCTTAAGGGTGTCCATTAATCCGACTCCATCCGTTAAGTTTACCTTGTCCTATCGTATTTCACGGGGGGCGGACGTTATTGCTAAGGCTACGTCAACCCATGCCTTCGTAGATGTTGAAGGGCGTGTGTTACGCCCTCCGGTACATTTTTGGGAGGCTATAAACTTACTCCCGGCAAATCTTCCAAAAAGCAGCCTTTAGCTCTTCTAGGCCTTCGCCCAGTAAGCAAGAAAGGGGCATTACCTGGACTTTCGGATATTTTTTTGAGAATAGCTTAAGGTTCTCAAGCGCTGCGGGCTCATCCATTTTGTTGGCTGCTACTAAACGGGGTTTATCTAGTAATTCTGTGTTGTAGAGGCCAAGTTCGTCCAGCAAGGCGGCATAATCTTCGAGGGGGTCTCGCCCGTCGACTCCTGCCATATCTAAGATAAAAACGAGAACATGGCAGCGTTCAATATGTTTTAAGAAGCGGTGCCCTAGCCCTCGGTTTTCACTGGCTCCACGGATCAGTCCGGGGATGTCAGCCAAGGCTAGGCGTTCATACAGGGCCGGGTAGTGGATGATGCCGACACTCGGGTGTAGAGTGGTAAAGGGATAGGCCGCCGTTTTGCGGCGTGCATCCGTAATCGCATTAACGAGGCTAGATTTTCCTGCATTAGGGAAGCCCACCAGGCCAATATCGGCCATGGTTTTAAGCTTCATGTGGAAGGTGCCTTCCTCCCCTGGCTCACCACAGGTAAACTCTCTTGGGGCTTGGTGGATAGAGGATTTAAAGTGGATATTTCCAATCCCTCCTTTTCCTCCTTTTAAAAATACTACCCGCTCCCCGTCTACCAATAGCTCCGTTACCATACGCCCTGTTTCTGGGTCAAAGACAATTGTACCCGGCGGGACGGGTAATATGAGGTGCTGCCCCGAGGACCCTGTTTCTTGGCTCCCCCGGCCATGTTCGCCTTTTTTAGCCTCCCATTCGCCCTTGTAATAATAGCGAGTCAGGTCGTTTTGGTTGGCATCACACAGCAGGATGATGTCCCCACCTTTTCCTCCATCCCCCCCATCTGGCCCACCCTTGGGGATATATTTTTCCCTGCGAAAGCTAGCGCAGCCATCCCCACCATGGCCCGCTCTTAGAGAGACGTTGATTTCGTCGACGAACATTTTTTGAAATATTATATCTTTTGGAACTCCATCTTATACAAAAAGATAGAGTTTTAATTCAATGGTGGTGGGGGAGCGATTCGAACGCTCGAAGGGGAAGCCCCAACAGATTTACAGTCTGCATCCTTTGGCCGCTTGGTTACCCCACCACAAAATGAATAAGCCTTACCCAACGTACAGAAGCACTTCAGGCAAGCGTGGCTGAAGCGTAGGAAGAGAGCTTCATTTGCCAAGCTTTTTTTTAAGGCAGCTGCAGAATACTTTACTTTTAGGTTTTTGGTCGGTTGTCGCTCTTCGAGTACTAACGTACACTCGCTCGCTTCGCCCTACAAATTCCCTAAAATTAAAGCATTCTGCAGCTGCCTTGTGAATTTCCTCTAAAATACTCGAGAATCCGAAATCAATTATCTACCCTTTTTTCTCTTAATTACGATACCCCCATAGCGAATGCTCAGCAATGGCCTTTGCAACTGCGGGGGGCACAAAGCGTTCCCAGCCTTTTTCGCCAGTAGTAATCATACGCATGACTTCCGGGGCAAAAATTTCTAAATAATCTGGGTTAAAATAGTGGACGGATTTGATGAGGCGGTTGTCCTTAAGGTAATCATAGAGGCCTCGCAAATGGTCAGTCACATTTAAATTATCAGCTGTGAGCAACGCTTCTGCATGCGTATCATTGACAATTTCTTGCGATAGGGGTTCTCCGCGGAGTTCCGCATATTTGATGTACCCTTTACCACGCATAGGGTAGGCATAGACGCGTATTTTGTCTTTAAAGAGTCGGCCGCAAGCTTCGAGCACACCGCCGTCTAAGGCCTTGTAATAGGTTTCGTTGAAGATTTGCAAGAGGGTGTTAATGCCGAGGACGAGTCCGATCATTTCCTGTGTATAGCGTCTGAAGTAGGCGCTGAGGCGGTAGAACTCAAAATAGTTAGAAACCAGCACATGGTGCCCCAGTGAGGATGCAGCATCTACACGCGCTAAAAAGTCCGCATAGTCAATACTGCCTGGTTTTTTTGGCGTATTGTCAGCTTGCTGGAGCTTGTTCATAGTGAGCTCCAGGAGGGTGATGACGTCCTTGCCTTCCACGTCTGCTTCTTCCAGAAATTGCCTTTGAGCCCCTTGCATCATGTCTACATTGACGTAGGTAATGGGCTTAAAGCTACCTCTTTGCACGAGTACGGCTTTTTTGTAAAGGGCCTCGGAGGGTTGTAATACGTGTTTGTTGGGGCCAAACATGACGGCATTCGTCAGCCCATGTTCGACAAGTTTTAAGCTGAGGATGCGGTTTTCGATATGGTCAAAGTCTGGACCATTAAACTCGATCATATCGACTTCAATGCGTAGTCCTTTCAAGTTATCCGTTAGAGAGGCAATGAAGGCATCCGGATTGTCAGAGAGGTAGAAGGCTCCATAAATGAGGTTTACCCCAAAGACGCCTAAGGTTTCTTGTTGGCCGAGATTCGTTTTATCCAGCATGCGGACATGGACGATAATTTCGCTGGGGGCCGTGCGAGTCTTTTTTTGAAAGCGAACACCCATCCAGCCATGGCATTCATTGGTGCCTGCGAAATTCCGTGCGGCGACGGTATTGGCAAATACGAAGAAATCGGTTTTATCACCCCGGGTTTCATCTAGACGTTCGACGAGCAGGCCGTACTCTTTTTCAAGCATTTGCGTGAGGCGTTCATCGGATACATAGCGCCTAGCCTTACCGTAAATAGCATCGCTAAAAGTCATGTCATAGGCGGACATACTTTTGGCAATTGTTCCCGCTGCCCCACCAACCTGAAAGAAGTTCCGTGCGACTTCCTGCCCGGCTCCAATTTCTGCAAATGTGCCGTAGCGGTTATCATCTAGGTTGATGGTCAGGGCCTTGCGCCTAGTTGTAATCGAGGTAGAGAGGGGGGTAGTTCCGGCTGCTATATGAGAAGGGGAAGTGCCGGCAAAGGGAACGGGCGTCACGCTGGTATCAACTGTAGGGGTATTCATGCGTTGGGGGAATAGGGTAATCACGAAACAGTTTCTATTTAAGCGGGTTATCGATGGATTCACAATCTCAAAAACTATTTCGGCCTTAAGGCAGCAGGCACTGGTTGTTGAGATGGCCTTCTCGTTCGGTTATTTTCACCATTGCGCAGGTTGAAGGGGTCTTTTTATAAGCGTTCATGCAAAATACGGCAGAAGCTTTAATAGCTGCGACTTTGAAGCTACGGCAAGTCGTAGATAGTATGACGTTCCCTTCCCCAGTGGCTATGGTTTATAATCCGCTGGATTACGCCTGGGAGGTGCATGAGGCTTATATTCGTCACTATGGGTCAACGCTTAAAAAAACGCTTTTTTTAGGCATAAATCCAGGTCCTTTTGGAATGGCACAAACGGGCATCCCCTTTGGTGAAGTCGCTGCCGTGCGCGATTTTTTAAAACTAGAAGGCCCCGTTAGCCGCCCAGCTAAGGAGCATCCTAAGCGTCCCGTTTCAGGCTTTGCGTGTACCCGGTCAGAGGTCAGTGGTCGCCGTTTGTGGGGCTTATTTGCGGAACGGTTTGGGACGGCCGAGGTTTTTTTTACAGATCATTATGTGCTCAATTATTGTCCTCTACTTTTTCTAGAGGCATCGGGGTGCAATTATACGCCCGATAAGTTACCTATAGCTGCTTTTAACGCTTTGATGGAGCCTTGTGACGCTCATTTAGAAGCCGTTATCAAAATCTTAAAGCCGACTTGGGTTGTTGGGGTCGGCGGGCTTGTGGCCAATCGTTGTCAAAAAGTTTTAAGTCATTTGCCGGTTCAGTATGGGCAAATAATGCACCCAAGCCCAGCCAACCCTCAGGCCAATAAAGGCAATTGGGGCGCACTGGTTACAGAGCAGTTGAAGTCGCAAGGTATTTGGTGAGACCGTTGCATAATATTTTTCTTTTGAGTTTTTGGTCGGTTGTCATTCCCCCTGTACCGTATGTACACTCGTCACTCCGTCCTACAAATTCCTCAAAATCAAAGCATTCTGCATCGGCCTCTCTATAGTGTGTTTTGTTGAAAAAAGCTATTATGCAGCGGTCTCAAATTAAGCGTATTTTAGCTCCCAAGGGCTTATCTTTTGGCTTGAAGTTATTAAGACTCGATTTTTTGGCCGAAATCACGATTTTATAAGTAATAATCAGCATGAATACATTAAATACTTTAGAGAAAGCCTATCAATCCGCCGCTGTGGAAGCCAAATGGTACCCGGCTTGGGTTGAAAATGGCTGCTTTACGGGAAAGGCCGATCCCTCAAAAGAAGCATTTTGCATTATGATCCCTCCTCCTAATGTGACGGGGGTGCTCACCATGGGCCATGTGCTCAATAACACCATTCAGGATGTTTTGATCCGCCGAGCCCGCCAACAAGGGAAGGCCGCTCTCTGGCTCCCCGGGACGGACCATGCAGGTATTGCTACCCAAACCCGTGTAGAGCGAGAATTGGCCAAAGAAGGCAAAACAAAGTACGATCTAGGCCGTGAGGCTTTTCTCGAGCATGTCGCTAAATGGCGGGATGAACATGGCGGTATTATCATTGAGCAACTCAAGCGCTTAGGCACTTCGTGCGATTGGGCCCGTTCTGTACACACTTTAGATGATGATTATTCAGCCTCTGTTTTAACCGCCTTTGTTAAGCTCTACGAAAAAGGCTTTGTTTACCGTGGCAAGCGGATGATCAATTGGTGTCCAAAAAGCCAAACCGCTCTTTCAGATGAAGAAGTTTTTTCACGGACAGAAGCTTCTACTTTATATAAAGTGCGGTGGGAGCTAGTGGAGTTTCCGGGAGAGTATCTCGAGGTCTGCACCCAACGGCCGGAAACTATCCCGGGGGATGTCGCCTTGGCCGTTCACCCAGAGGATGAGCGGTATACGCGCTACATCGGTTGCCATGTGTGGCGGCCCTTTGTTCGGGCTCAAATCCCTATCATTGCAGATGCAGCCGTAGAGCGTGATTTTGGTACGGGTATTTTAAAAGTAACGCCGGCCCATGCGCTGATGGATTTCGAGATTAGCCAGCGGCATAATCTTAGCCCAATTGATATTCTAAACTCAGATGGTACGCTTAATGCATTAGCTGGGCCTGATTTGGCTGGGTTAGACCGTTTTAAAGCGCGGGAAAAAGCCGCAAGCCTCCTCGAGGGTTTAGGGCTCCTGGCGGCTCGTTTACCCTATGAGACGAATTTACCTTATTCCGAGCGCGGAGATGTTCCGGTAGAGCCGCGCTTATCCGAGCAATGGTTCCTGCGTTATCCCCGTATAGAGGAGGCTAAAGCCGTCGTGCAGAGCGGGCTTATTAAATTTCACCCCGATCGTTGGACAAAGACTTACCTGCATTGGTTAGACAAAATCCAGGATTGGTGCATCAGCCGGCAAATCTGGTGGGGTCATCGTATCCCCGTATGGTATAAAAAAGGAGCAGATAAACAAAACCCGGCCAATTGGCATGTTTCGGTTACGGGTCCTGCTGATCCTGAAAATTGGGATCAAGATGAGGACACTTTTGATACTTGGGCGTCTTCTTGGCTCTGGCCCTTTGCTACTTTGGGTTGGCCCGATGCTGATGCCGAAGCCGCTAAAGATTTTAAGTATTGGTTTCCGACCAACGATTTAGTGACCGGGCCTGATATTATCTTTTTCTGGGTAGCCCGTATGATTATCGCGTCTTTGGAGCTCGTGGGCCCATCGCCTGATCGTACGCTTACTCAAGAAGAGTGCGCAGCCCGTTTGCCCTTCAATAATGTTTATTTTACGGGTATTATCCGGGATGCCCAGGGGCGGAAGATGTCTAAGTCCCTCGGCAACTCTCCAGATCCGCTTGATTTGATAGCGCAGTATGGTGCAGATGGCCTACGTTTTGGCATCCTCAGTATGGCGCCTCAAGGGCAAGATATTTTCTTTAACGAAAGCGGCATTAGCCAAGGGCGTAATTTTTGTAATAAGCTCTGGAATGCAGCGCGTTTCCGCGAAATGAGCGGGCCTTCTGGGGATTGTTCCTCTGTGGAGGTTATCTTGCAGCGCTTTAATGCAGCCCAAATGGATGGGGATGATCATGCCATTGTAGCTCGGTTAGTAGACGTTACACAGGCAGTTGATTCCCTTTTGGCAAATTATGAATTTAGCCAAGCAACACAGGCAATTTACAGCTTCTTCTGGGGGGATTATTGCGACTGGTACCTCGAAGTTGCAAAAAGCCGTCTGCAAGACGCCGCAGCGCAGCCGCATGTGCTAGCCATTCAAGATCTTGTTATCCGGCAGGTACTTCTCTTGCTGCACCCTTTTGCTCCTTTTATTACGGAAGAATTATGGCATGGTCGGGGTTATTCAGCCCATGAGAAAGATTTCATTCAAAATCATGCTCCAATGTCCGCTATGGCTCTTGGGAAGGCTTTTACCGCGGTAAATATATTAATTGATACTCAAGCTGCCGTACAGATGGAAGAAATGCGCCTCTTTGTCTCTCAGGCCCGGGCTTTAAAAGCGCAATATGGGTTGCAGTCTCAAAAAGCTGTCCGCTTTGTTATTCAACTTGTGGACGATAAAGCGAGTTTGCTTATTCAAAATCAATCGAAACTCTTAAAGCTTATCGGGGCTGAGGCCATTGCTCAAGCGCTGGAAGACGCAGTGGGCCCTTCAACCGTTACGCCCTGGGGGACGCTCACCTTATGTTTGGATGCTGCAGTGGATGTTGGGGCGGAACGTGCCCGTTTGACAAAAGAATTAGCCCGTTTGGAAAAAGCCATAATTGCTGGGGAATCTAAAGTGAATAGTCCTGAGTTTGTGGTCAAAGCCCCGGCTCATATTTTGGAGGGGGCAAAGGCTCAGCTCTTCGATACGCAAACGAAGCATCAGGAGGTGGCGCGTCTGCTGAATTCCTTGCCTGCGACCGTCGCATAATGCATGCTTTTGAATTCCTTCGAGTATCACCGTGCTCACGTACTAAAACGTACGCTCCACGCGCCTCCACTCGAAATCTCTTCAAAATCAAAGCATTCTGCCGTCTGTCTTTTTCTCGTATTTCATCGCATTCATTTTTTAAATTATGCCTCATTCAACTCCTAATCATCAACCTCCTGGCGGGGGGCGTGCCTGGTGTATTTGGGTGTTCGCTGCAATTTTTTATCTGTACGAATTTGCAGTTCGCGTGGCCCCTAGTGTCATGGTGGATGATATTCAACTACGGTACAATTTAGACGCAGCCGGGTTTGGCGCCTCTATGGCCACGTATTATCATGTGTATGGGCCCATGCAAATTTTAGTCGGGCTTTTGCTTGATTTTCTCGGGGCTCGTTATTTGCTTGTTGCGGCTACTTTATGTGTAGCGCTGGGGTGCTTTATGCCACTATGGGGGGATAGTGCACTTGTGCTTACCGTGGCGCGGGCGGTGATGGGCTTTGGTTCTGCATTTGCCTTTGTAGGGGCTATGTATTTGGCCACTGTTTGGTTTCCGCGGAATCGCTTGGCTTTTTTATCGGGGCTCACAACAGCGTTAGGAATGACAGGCGCTATGATTGGAGAAGCTCCCTTGGCCAATTTGGTTAATTATATCGGTTGGCAGCATACTTTTTGGTATGCCGGTTTTTTTGGTATGATCGTGGCCGCCGCCCTTTATTTTGCCATTCCCTCGCACCCCCCTTGGGAGGTTGCCCGGCGGGAAACACACTTAGCCGGTACACAAGAGCGGCTTTTTTTAAGGAGCCTGCTTTCTGTTCTTAAAAATACACAGTGTTGGATTATCGGGCTTGTGGCTTGTACCCTTTATGCCCCTTTGGCCGTATTTGCAGATCTTTGGGGGGGGGAGTATATTCAAGCCATTACCGGGGCTTCGCGGGTGGCATCTGCTGGGGCCTCTTCCATGCTTTATTTTGGATGGTTAGTTGGGGGGCCTCTTGCTGGTATTTTATCAGATACTTTAGGCAAGCGTCGTTTGCCCCTGATAATTTCAACCGCTGTTACCACCGTTTTTCTCGCCATTTTCTTTTCATTTACAGCTCTTCCTTTAACCGTTGTTTATTGGATGCTTTTTGCAATCGGCCTTGCATCTAGTATGCAGGTTATTTGCTTTGTAGCGAATATGGAGGTCAGCCCTCATTTTGCTCGGGGAAGTGCCTTGGCGGTTACGAATATGGTGATTTCGCTCCTTGGCGGTGGCTTTCAATGGCTTGCTGGGGTTATTTTAACCGCGATCGGGGCGCGAGCTAGGATAGCAGAGGCAGGGGTGGATGCACTTCCAGGCCTTGTTTATAGTGCGGCTGATTTTCGCTTAGCCATGCTGATGTTGCCTCTCCTTTCTTTCATTGGCTTTTTGTTATGCTTTAAGATGAAAGAAACTTTTTCTCCTACGCATGCATAAAAGTTTTTCTAGATTGCGCTGAAAAGAAAGTTGTCTTAATTTTATCGTTTAGAGATTAAGTTACCCCTTTACCCTCATTACCCCATGTCCGAGTACGATCTTATTGTCATTGGTTCTGGCCCTGCTGGCGAAAAGGCCGCTGTCAAAGCCGCTTATTATGGGTACCGCGTTGCCTTAATTGAGAAGGAGGAAATGTACGGGGGTGCCGGGACAAATACCGGTACCATTCCTTCAAAAACGCTGAAAGAAACTGCTTTATTTTTATCAGGTCGTCGGGATAAAGGCCTCTTTGGGGTAGATCGTCAATTAGAGCATGGGGTATCAATTAAAGACTTTTTCTACCGCAAAAATAAAGTCGTTAACCTTTTGAGCGGGGAAGTTCGGAAGAATCTTATGTATCATAAGGTAGATTTGTACCGTGGGGTCGGCCGTTTTATGGATGCGCATACCCTAGAAGTTTTAGGGGAGGAGCATGTTGAATTAAAGGGGAAGCATTTCTTGATCGCAACCGGGTCGTATCCCCTGCATTACCCGGGTATTCCTTTTAATGTAACGAATGTTCATGATTCGGATACGATTCTTGAGATTGATTTTATCCCAAAATCCATCGTTATTGTTGGGGCAGGCGTTATCGGGTGCGAATATGCCACTATTTTTGCCACCATGGGAACGGAAGTCACCTTGGTTAATGGGCATGCGGATATTCTTGGTTGGCTAGACCGGGAGATTGTTCAAGCCGTTATGGCCTCTATGGCGCGGGATGGCATCCGCCTAGTGCTCGAAAGTCGGGTAGAAAACGTAACCCTGCCGCAAGAGCCACGCGGCCTTGTCAAAGCACATCTGGCAACGGGGGAGCCTCTGGCGGCAGAAGTTTTCCTTTATGCGGCCGGTCGCGCTGGGCTTACGAAGGATCTTAATTTGCAAGCCGCAGGCCTTTGTGTTAACGATCGGCAACTCATTAGTGTCGATTCTACGTACCGCACCACAGTTCCTCATATTTATGCCGTGGGGGATGTTATCGGCTTCCCGGCTTTAGCCAGTACCAGTATGGATCAAGGGCGCGTTGCCGTAGCCCATATCTTTGGTCTGCACGATTTAGAGCGTATTGCGCCTGACTTTCCTTACGGTATTTACACTATTCCCGAAGTCTCTGCTTATGGGATGACGGAAGAACGGGCGAAGAAAGAAGGCATTGCCTATTATACGGGTCGTGCTTTTTACGAGGATATGCCCCGTGGCCGTATCTTAGGGGCAGACCGTGGCTTTTTAAAAATAGTCATCGATCGTGGTACTGATAAAATCTTAGGCATTCATATCTTCGGCCCCATAGCGACGGAGCTTATCCATTACGGGATGGAGCTTGTCGAAAACGGCAAAACCTTAGGCCATGTTATTAGCACCATCTTTAATTGCCCTACTTTGCACGAGCTCTACAAATACGCCGCCTATAACGCTTTAAGCCTGCGTGGACGGTTAGAGTCGGAACATCGCGGTCCTCAATGAGGTCGCTTTTATAATGGTGTCATCAGTAATCTTTTTAAGCCATCTTTAAAGTCTGTTTGTTTTTCTTTCAGCTTATTAAAAAAAGCTTTATCGGTAGACTCCACTGTTTGCATGGCGGCTTTTATTTTTTTAAAGCCTTCAGCTGTGAGGTGAGGATATTTTGCACGGTCATCATCGGCTTTATGTGTGCGAGCAATGAAGCCTTTTTTTTCAAGGCTTCTTAATACTTGCGACGTCATGGTCACGTCACAGTGAGTAAAGTGGGCAAGCTGATTTTGAGCAACAGCTTCTCCATGTTTAGTTAAATATCCAAGTCCTGCTAACAGTACAAATTGGATATGTGTTAAGTCGTGAGAGGTTAGGGATGCTTCAATTTTTCGCTTCCAAATCATATGAGTACGCCATAAGAGAAAGCCTGGGCTTGCTTCTGCATCTTGATATTGGCTGACATCTTTCCATGGACCAGTGGGGCTCATAAGCGTGAGATTATATAGCTGTTTGTTCTGCCATTGCAACGAGTTGCTTCATCGCGGTTGGTAGCTCTGCCTTAATTTTTATTCCTATGATAATGGCAAAAAAAGGAGCGAGCAGGCCTTTCATTTCTGCGTGGTGTGTTACACGCAGTTTGTTCCCTTCTTTTTCAAGGCTATGGGTAAAAATGAGGCGAGTGAATGGAAGAGAAGATATATCGCTAAAAGACCGTTCTTTTTCGAGTGCTGTGATAACGAAAGGTACATTGGGGCCGCCTTTCGGGCGTAATGTGCCGCGTGTACCTGTTTCGAATGGGCCATCCAGGTGAACTTTTTCTAGCCCGTGATCCCACGTTGGCCAAGTGGTTGTGTCTTCATAAAGGCGCCAAATAGCCGCTGCAGATGCTGTTGTTGTAATAGAGTGATGGATAATGAGCATGATTGTTTTTTTAATTGCGCACATATTATATGCATGCAAATTAAAAAAGCACAAACAAAAATCGAATGTTCTAATCGAGACTTTGTTAAACCCTATTTATTGATAGCCCAGTCCCGTGCTGCATTTTCCAATGCTGGTACCAATAATGCCCTACAAAGCCGAGGATGCTGCCACCGAAGGAGGTTATAAAGAGTGTGCCGCCTGTAACATTTCCCCAGTGGTCTGCATTTTGCTGACAGGCACAGGGGTCTTCTGCTGTTTCACAGTCTTGGCTTAAGTGGTGCGCCACAACCCATCCGGCTATAGGGCCTAGAATAATGCCTGCACTGCTGCCTGCCCCCCCTCCGAGACCCGCCCGAATAAGCGTTTTCCACCAAAAGCTTTCGGCTACAACGACAACTGCTTGATGTAAAAGTGCCTGCGACTCTGAAGCAACATGGACAACTTCCTGTATAAGTGCGGGGGTATGTTCTTCAAGGGCTTCCATTAACATATCCGCTTTTTTATCAAAGACATCCCTTAGTTGATTATCAATTTCGGTATGCTCTAGTGCTTCGCGTACGAGTGTTTTGACAAGGTTTGTAACGCCAAAACTTTCATAGCCGCTGCTATCACCAGTCAATAGGCAGCGTATGTCTAGGGCTTCTAGCACGAGGGGGGTATGCATAGCTCAAGAAGAGAATTATTCCTGCTTAATCTATGATAACTTGCCCGCATTCTCAATCTTCTAATTACATGTGAAGCTGCGCCTAAACAAGACCGCATGTAGAAGGCTTTGATTTTGAGGAATTTATAGGACGGAAGGGCGAGTGTGCTAAGGCGCAGGGGGAGAGACAACCGACCAAAAACTCA
>JANYEO010000194.1 GCA_025363025.1 Opitutia bacterium | reverse complement strand
ATGGGGGAAGAGATTGAAGAGCTGGAAGACCATCCCGACTTTTCGGCATATGAGGCCTGCGTTATCTGCGGTGAGCCGCTGGCCTTCTATCCACACTTCCCCTTGGTCGGGTACTTCTAGCCGATTGATGCAGCGCAGTATCGTAGACTTGCCACTGCCTGAGGGCCCGATAATGGCGAGGACTTCCCCCTGAGCGATGGACAAAGAGACGTCCTTTAGCACCGTCCGCAGGCCGTATGATTTGCGTATGTTTTTGAGCGTAATCACGTTGAGTTTTAAAATTTAAGCACCGAGTTCTTGTATACGGAGCTTCCGCTCTAGATGGCCGCCGGCAGCGGTTAGCATGAGTACCATGGTGTAGTAGCAAGCCCCGGCAACGAGGAGGGGGCCAAAGTACGTATAGTGCTCTGCCGCGACTCGTCCGGCCCGGTACATAATATCTGCCCCGCCGATTGTGGAGATGAGAGCGGACTCCTTCAGCATATTAATGACCTCATTGACCAGGGAGGGTAAAATATTGCGGAGGGATTGTGGTAAAATAATATCCCGCATGGTAAGGGCGTAGGGAATGCCGAGGGCATGGGCGGCCTCGAATTGACCCTTGTCTACCGCGCGAATGCCGGCCCGAATGGTCTCCGAAACATAGGCGGCTGAATTGAAAGAGAAGGCCAAGATACCGGCTTCGAGGATCGTAATTTTATACCCCGTAACGGAGGGAGTGGCAAAATAGACGAGGGCTAGTTGCAGTAAGAGCGGGGTGCCGCGAAAAATAGAGGTGTAGAACTGAGCGGCCCACGTAATGGACTTGTAGGGCCCCACTTTAAGTAAAGCTAAAATAGTGCCAAAGAAGAGCCCTAAGCTAACGGAGATGAGGGTGTACTGGAGGGTTACCCCGATGCCGGCAATAATAGTCCCTGAGGGGGTATTGAGTAAGTCTTGGGCCCAGGATAAGCAATTTTCAATCAATAAAGGCATTATGAATAAGGAGCCTGGCGAAAGTTAAGCTTTTAGTCGTGGAGGGGTTCTTTTTCTACGGTCAGCCATTCTGTCTCTATGGCTTGGAGCTTCCCCTCTGCTCTGAGGCGAGCGATGGCTTCATTAAATTTGGGAACCCAAGGGCTATCTTTGGGGAAAGCGATGGCATAGCCGGCTATGGCCTTGGGTAGAATGCTAAAGACTAAGTCGGGACTGACTTGTGCAAAGGCCGAGGCTTGAGCGGCTTCTAGCAAAACAGCGTCTAGCCGACCTACTTTGAGCTCTTGAACTAGGTCCGGATTGCGATTGAGTGAGGTAAGGGTGATGCCCTGCATTTGGGTGGCTTGCTCTTTGGCAAATTGCTCCATCGTGCTACCGAGCTGAGCGCCGATCCGTTTGCCAGCGAGGGCTGCGATATTGGTGATAGGGGCGTCTTCCCGAGCGAGGATGGCCAAGGCGGGCTGAAAGTAAACATCGGAGAACTCTACGTTTTGAGCGCGCTCGGGGGTTACAGTGAGGCCAGCCATAGCAAAGTCTGCCCTGCCAGTTGTGAGGGCGGGGATGAGGCCGCTAAAATTCATATCTTGAACGTGCAAGAGAAGGCCGAGTTCCTGGGTAATGGCGGTTGCGACATCAATATCTAGCCCTACAATTTGGCTAGAGCGCATAAACTCGAAGGGGGGGTAGTCTGCAGAGGTGACGAGGGTAAGGGTAGTTGGTTTTGAGGCATCTTCTTTATCTTTTGAACAACCCATGAGTAGACTGATGAGACCCCATGCAAAGAGGACGCTCATCAGGGGTAGTCTTTTGATTGAAGTCAGGTAGTTTTGGTTTATGTGCATAAAATGGTTGAAATATGGATAAAAATGGATAATATGCGTTTTTATATATGTCAAGTAATAAGCTTAAGTCAGTTTTAAAAACAAGGGCGGAGTTGCCTGGGATAATTCTACATATAATTGAAGGAGAGCCAATTGGCGATCAAAACCAATTATTAAATGCAATTCGAGCCCAAGGAGGGGATTTGACGCAGGCGACCCTTTCCCGCTGGTTGCATAAGTTAGGCGTTGTGAAAGAAAATGGGGTATACCGGGTGAGGCAAACTGTGGCTTTACCGCATGTTTTACCGGCACCTTACCGAATAACGTTGGCCCCTCCTAACTTGATGCTGGTGCATACTCCCCCAGGCTATGCAGTGGCGGTGGCGGCTACAATTGATAAGCTATGTACCCAAGAACCCTTGCCAAAAGGCTTACAGGGCATTCTTGGGACGGTTGCGGGGGATGATACTGTTTTGGTCGTGACAGAGGAGCGGGCCCATGGGGGAAATTTGAAGGCAGCTCTTTTGGATTTTTTGATTACGGGGCTGAGACCGTTGCATAATGAGACCGCTGCATAATGCCCTTATAACAGCGGCTTTTTAAAGAAAGTAGCGTTGCTTACAGGCACCATACCTGCGACATCTAAAGCAGTTTGTGCATTATCAAGGGCTTTAACAACATCTCCTTCATCCTTATTATAAACATCCCGCATTGCCTCCAAAAAGCTGATGGGGCATGAATAATTTAAGAGTCGCTAGTACTAAGTTCAAAGAGATAATCCCCTCTTGAACAATAAGATCGCGCAGGTACTCTGAATTTTTTTATCTTCCTGGTGTTATAAGAAAGATAGAGCCTCCATTCATCAATGGAACAAAGATTTCTATAGCTGATATATCGAATCTGAAGGGTGTTTGATGAAAAAAGTTATCTGTGGCACTTATCTGATGGCGCTCAGTAAACCATAGGAGATAGTTAAGAAATCCTTGATACTTATTCAGGATCTGTGTCCCGGAATGCCCTGTCCATGCGGTTGGCTAGCCCGGGGTGGTTTTTAGCGACTGTATTCAGCTGCCGGGTGATTGCTTTATAATCGCCCTTCTTTGCCAATGTTACGAAATCAGCAACGGTTTCATTGAAGGCTGCTGAGGCAGCATTGCCCAATGCTTTAGCAATGACACCTTCAAGCCCAAGGCCCTGTTCAGGGTCAGTCAGGAAACTTATCAATGCATCGGTGTTCTCGTGCTTCCATGAAGTGTACATCAATAGCTTCTCCGCAGCTGCAGTTTGGCCATTGGCGTGCATTTCTATGAACGCTTGTTGGAGAAAGTCTGTTCGCTTGGCACGTTGGAAGCTCTGTAAAACTTCGCTTGCCTTAAGGGGTTGCATCTCGGGGAGAATCCGAGCTGCTTGAGCACTACCCCCCATTTCGATCATTCCACTTAAGATATCATAGGCATCCCAACTGGCTAATTTATTCAAGGTCTTGGCGGCCAGAGCTGGGTCTTGGATCATTAAAACACGGGTTGCGGCGGCTTTATGCTCCGAGGTCCTATTTATAATCTTTGCTAAAGATGTATCATACGAGTAATTGCCTCGATCTGCAAAAATCCGCCTTAAAAGCACCTCTTTACTATACTGCTGCTGAATCTCCTGAAGCTCCGTTAGGGCCTTAGTGAGAGTTGAATCGAAAGCCTTAAAATCTTTCTCAAAAAGGGCTTTTTCGGTTTTAGCTTCTTTGTAGGATTTCACTGCGCCTTTGGCTAAAACCCCGCCTGCAATGCCTAGGCTGAGGATGATAGCCCCGCCGAGACCAGCTAAGACAAGCCACCCCACGGGAGTGGCCAATAAAAGGCCCCCTACAATAACGCCGGACGCCGGACGCAACACTTCCGATGCCCATGGCTGCCCCTACGGTCGCGCAAAAGCCTTTAAATAGTGCCCTTTTGCTCTGGCCCGCTTCTCCTGGTTTTAGGTTGTCTGCATTGGCTTTAAAAAGGTCTCCCACTTTTTTAAAGCCTTCAAGGAGGCCTTCGGTAGCGGTGCTTATCTCGAAAAGGAAACGGGCTTTATCTATTTCGGAAGCCCCTTCTTTTGTCACTTGAGCCAAAGCGGTGTAAAGGGTATTGAAGCTATCGTTCATTTTACCTAAAGCTGTATCGGCCGCACTTGTGTCCTTATCTGTGCTGGCGAGTGCAGCGATGCCCTTTGTTTGAGCTTGAAAACTGACTTGCAGGCCTCCAATCGTTTCCTTTGCCTTTACTAGGGCTGCAGGATCATGGGATTGCAGCTGGTAGACAGCTTCTTGCGTGTCCTTTAAAAGTTTATTGAGCGGCTTAAGGCTTTGGGATTCAAATTGAGGAATATTTTTATTGCTGAGTATATTTTTTATCACCTCTGCATTCAGCTCTACAATGACTTGTTTGAGAGCCAATATTTGTGTATCTAAAAGCGTACTTATATGCTTATCAAGGTGTTGTACCAATGCTTTGAGGGTCTGCTGAGTGGCCTCAGGATCCTTTTTAGCGGATGCCAGGAAGTCCTTTTTTAAGCTCTCTGGGTCGTCTAACTGACCTACTGAGACTAGGTGACTTAAGCTGCCTTCTTTGGCTTGTTCGGCTAATTTGGGGTCGGTTTTGATGTGGCTAACAAAAACAGTAACGGCATCAGTCTTATCTTCCGGCACCGCTATACCCCTTATCAGGAGCGAGACTTCACGCGTTAGCAGATTTGAAGCGCTACCGATTCTGGCTTGAGCCCCTGAGCCCACTTTAACGCCTGATGGGGGTTGTGAAGCATCTGGGCCACCGCCCAGATTAACGCTTGGGCCAGGATGAATCGATTTATTAACGGAGGAGTGCATGATAAGAATAGGGTAAGCAGTTAATCGGGTTTGCCGTGTAAAAAGCCTTACCCCCACACTACACCTGCTTTGCCCTTATGTCTAGGGGCCAAGGGCTAATTATGCAGCGGTCTCTTAATGCATGATTTTTGAGTTTTTGGACGGTTGGCGCGCCTCAAGCACCGTATGTACATTCGTCGCTTCGTCCTACAAGTTCTTCAAAATCAAAGCATTCTGAAAGCGGTCTTATTGGGTGGTTACTTGGTTATAAGCCGTTTCGGAAATGAGTTCAAAGTGATCGAGCTCGTATTGCTGGCATTTTAAAAATGAACAAGCGGGGGGAACGGGGGTCACAGCGGTGTTGTGAGGATTGACGATACTGGGATTGTAATTGCTGTTGGGAGTGTAGTTAGTGCAGTTGCTAACGGGCCCACGTGCGACTTCGGGCTCGGTAAGTCCAAAAATAGTGCCGTAAAGGGTTACGCTGCCTTCCGACCAGTTTTCGATCGTACGGGGAATGTTGCAGACGCTATCACCTGCGCTAGACCAATCGCCTGTTAGCCAATAGGAGGTGATCCCACTCATGATGGATGTATTGAGGGTGACGGTATCTGAGACTGCGCTATCTTCAGGTGTTTTATGTGTGCTGAGTAAAAGATTGGAGTAATAAGATGAAGGGGTAAAGAAACCAGGGGATAAGAGTGTGACGGCGTCTGCAGCGACCATACAGGGCCAATAATTGCTCCCATAAGACCCATTAATGTAAATAGGCGCATTAGAGGCAATGGTGAGGCCGCCGGCAGGGTCATTTGAATCGGGAATATTTTGGCCATTGGTCAATACAATGCCCCAGACGACGGGGGTGGTGCCTTCTTGACGGATATAAGAGGCATCAATTGAAGGCGTTACAACGCCGTCGCCCCCTCCATCGCCTGCTGGCATGCCATTGAAATCAGATTCCGGCACCCAAATATAGACGACTCCATTATAATCTGTATTGGGTTTGTAATCGGGGAATGAGCTGTTGCCATTTTTTAAAAGGGTATATAATGCGCCTACATCGATGATCATGGCATCAATACCACTTTTGCGTCTTGGATCATAAAAAGAAGAAATGGGGAGATTATTTTCTAATTTATAAGGGGCGAGAGTGGCAAAGCTGTTGTTGTAAGTGCCTTGCTGAAGGGTTAAGGTGCCGGTGGTGCCAATGACTTTGTTGGTTGTAGGGAAGACGCTATGATTGCCAAAGTTTTGCAAGATATAATTGCCGTTATTATCTGTTGAAAGTGTGTCGTTGTTTTTTTCAAAAGATAAAAAGGAAACGGAGTAGGATGTGGGTGTTACAATGGGTGATAAATTAACGGAGCTTGCGGTACCGGCTTTCCCTAGGTTGCTCCCGGAAAAGGAAGCACTACACAGTGGGCTTATGGAGCTGGGCATGCTGGGTAGGCCCCATGTAGCATTTATTGGTGGGGCTGGAAAGGTATTCAGCCGAATGACCGCGCAGGCATTTTTTGAGAATTTATAAGCCTCTCCATCACCTTTATTCCAGTAGCTGCTTGCACTAAAGGGGGGTTCGAAGAGAGACCATGCATAGCTATAAGAGGTGCGACTGGGTGAGCCTGAGACGTTGCCACCATCACTAGCTGCAGGGGGATTGCTGGGTCTGAAATTCCGGTAACCGTTGATCGGGAAAGGAGGCGTGCCGCTAGAATACCATAAATTGTAAGTGGTGACAAAATCGTCCCAGGTGGCAGGAGCGGTGGGATCGTACTGCGTGCCATTTGTTGTGAGGCAGTTATAGTATTGGTCTTCTGTATATTTACCAGCGCCTCCATATTCTGGGCCGCCATAGATACAGTTAGAGAAATTCGTCTTTGTTTTGCCGGTGAATGCGGTTGCGCCACTA
>JANYEO010000159.1 GCA_025363025.1 Opitutia bacterium | reverse complement strand
GTACCGCCATCGACATAGAGGCGCCTACAACCGCGCTAACAATAGGCTCTGCCGCCATACTCGGCCTATTCCTACTTGTAAGGCTCGAATGGCTAGATATCGCCAATCGGTTGCTCATCATTATTAAGGCTGGGGCTTTCGCCGGGATGCTCATCCTCCTCTACCCTTTAATTAATCATAGCGAGCCGGTTACACTACCTGTAGAGGCCCACCACATAACGCCCTGGGCCCTTGCCCTTCCTGTGCTCTTTGCTGCATTTGGCTTTCACGGCAGCATCCATAGCCTCATTAATTATGCAGATAAGGACCCACGCACGATCCGTATGGCCTTTATTGGAGGCAGCTTTATCGCGCTTATTGTCTACTTGCTCTGGATTTGGGTGAGTCTAGGAGCGCTTCTAGGGCAAAGCCCAGAGACTGCAGCCGCACTGGCTCAAGGTTCGGGGGATATTGGGGCTTTTATGACCACGCTTAGCCAAGCCTCAGCGAGTAAAGGGCTGAGTGTTTGCACGTGGCTTTTCTCCATTCTTGCCATCGCTACCTCCGCACTAGGCGTGGCTTTGGGGCTATTTGATCTATTTATCGAAAAGCTCCGCTTGGCTGTACCCCATGTTTACACGCATCGGCTGCTCGGGGCCCTACTAACCTTTCTGGTACCTACGATTACCGCTCTCTACTTCCCTCATGCTTTTGTGGCAGCCATTCGTTTTTCAGCCATTTTCCTAAGCATTATTGCCACCCTTTTGCCAGCTTGGATAGTCTTTAAAGGACGCCTAGAAAAGCGCAGAACCCCTTACCACGCCTGCGGCGGACGCCTAGGGCTCCTCTTTTTATTCCTTGGAGGAGCCACTATTATTGGCTTAGAGGTCTACACGCTTATTTAACGAGCCAATGAGGGTGTGCCTTTATTAACCGAGCGATGTATTGATCCCGAGCCGTTAGATAGGGGTGATTATCGATGCCTACTGCACCCGCTACACTAAAGAGAATAGGCCCGAAGGCATCATCGAAGACAGATCGCTCTAAAAATGGAGTTAAATCATAACCTGAGTGCATCGCAAGCAGTACCCCAATACTATCTGCTGCATGTTCCGCAAAAAAGAATGAGCCATCTAGATAATCATAAAAGCCATTGAAGTATTGATCCGCCACTCGCTTATTTTCAGCTAAAGCTTCTGCTTCTGTCGCTGCATTCGTTTTTGCATCGTCGCGCAATACATGACCTAATTCGTGAGCAATAATAAAGGCAACGGCTTCATCACTGTTATTGTTGTTAAGTAATTGCTTTGATATTTGCAAGGTCCCCCGCCCGGTCACATGTGCCCATTTAGCTAATGGTAAAAACATGACTTCTACCTCATGGGGCACAATTTTAAAGCCCACTTTTTCGGCAGCAACTAAAAGTCTCGTATAAATCGCCTGTGCACGCAGTGCCCCCTGGAAGTTAACATCCGCACACTCATCATTCAACAAATCTGGCAGAGCCGCATCGGCATCCTCTTCAGTGGGAATCACACCCATTTCTATTTCTGTTGGACAAGGCCCAAAAGAAGGAGCCTTATGAAAATCCCCATACCACCAAGGATAATAAGCAGGTGAGACCCCATGGGCATTTTCTGCATAAAGCGCCCCTGTGCCACCCGACAAACGTTGCAAGAACTCCGCCGCGTCGTAATTTCTATAGGCTAAAGCGCGATGCAAAAGGGTTTCATTATTCGAAAACTCAAGCGATTCAACCGACAGCCCCTTAGAAACGACTAACCCTAACAGTGGCAACCAGCGCGGATGTGTCACTAAGCCTTCGATAAAATCCGCGGTAGGATTCTCCAAAAAAGCCGCATTAGCAGGGTCTTGCATGCGTGTTAGTAAGCTATTAAATAAAGGCGCATGGGTAACAGCAACTCTCATAAAATCATGAAACACCGGGCAAGCTAAATTAGGAAAGAAACCCTCTCCTGTCGCATTAAAGATAAAACCAAAATACTGCTCTAGGTAGTCAGACTTCTGATAGAATATACTAGCCCATGCATCTGGATTAAAGTACGCAATACTCTCTTCAAGGGCATCATATCCAACATTCTGAAATGCCACATGGATGGCTTCTAAAAAGTCCTTAACCCGCAATTGAACCTCTTCCTCAGAGAAAGCGGTGTAACTCGCTGGCTGCATCTCTTGCAAAATCACCAAGGCTTCTTGAAGCTTTGCCTCGACTTGACTGGGACTCCATAGCTGATTTATATTGATATAGAACTGGCTTCTATAAGCTGCTAATTGATCCTCTGTAAAGGCAAGAGAATGATGCAAGCCCCAATCGGCCCCCAGATCAGGCACAGCTGCATGCCAAATAATTTTATTAAAAGCCCACAAAAACTCATCTACCTTGGTAAAATCCAGATCGCTAAAATCAAAATCAGCTGCCGAACGCGCAAGATGCCCGGACTCAACAGATTCATCTACCGCGCAAAACAAAAAATTAGGAAAAGCTTTATCCAATAGGAGTGAGGGTCGATCGGCCTGAGTTAACGCATCGAGGAGATAATGGAATAAAAACACCCACCCCAAACGTTCTCCTACCTGTTGCTTCTCTAAATCTGACAGCACTACGCCTTCAGGAATCATTGTTTGCGCAACAAAGCTATGCGGCCCCTTAGAATACAAAGCTTCTATATCTTGATCTGCACGCGAACAATCTGCTTGGTTAAGGAGTACCCAGGGTTGATCCCTCCAAGATTGTTCTTGGGCGATCGCTACTAGAGGCAGCGAT
>JANYEO010000036.1 GCA_025363025.1 Opitutia bacterium | reverse complement strand
CTTTTGGCCGGTGGGCGCCTGGGGGTAGGGGTTTTTGGAGAGCTCTTAATGCTCCTCATTCCTTATGTCGTGGCTTATGCCCTGCCGCTTGGGTTGTTAAGCGCTATTTTAATTGTTTTTGGCCGTCTTTCAGCCCAGCGGGAAATTATCGCCATGAAGGCCGCAGGGATGAGCTTGTACCGCATTTCTGCACCCGTTTGGGTCATCGGGCTTATGGGCACCGTGCTGTGTCTATTTGTTAATTTAGAATATGCCCCTCATGCCCGGGCCGTTTTTCGTGAGCGTGTAGCCAATGTCTTTGTGGAGGATCCGCTTCAGTTTATTCAACCTGGCCGTTTTATTGAAGATTTCCCGGGTTATATTTTGTACGCAGAAGGGCAAGTTGGCAGTTTACTCACGGGTTTTAATATTTGGGAATTAAATACTGAAGGCCAGGTGACAACCGTGCTTAAAGCGCAGGAAGGATCTTTTCATTATGATCCGGGTCAAGACGAGCTTATCTTAACCCTTAAACGAGGCTCAGGGGAACGCCGCAATCGGCCCGATTTAACAACGCTCGATCAATCAGAGGCTATCCCTAGTTTGATGTTTCAGGAGGCGCGGTTAAAATTGCCCCTATCAGGTTTACTTAAAAAAACCGTTGTGGTCAAAAAACTCTCATTATTAACCGTAGATGAGCTTTTAGAAAAACGTAGGCAGCTACGTGCACAGGAAAAAGCGGGGGATGCTACTGCCTTTAAAAAGCGTATAGCTGTCCAGATGCAGTTGCAAAAAGGCATTGCCATGGCTTGCTCCGTCTTGGCCTTTGCCGCAATTGCCATCCCTTTGGGGATTCGGGTTAGCCGCCTAGAGACCTATGCCAACCTGGCCTTAGCACTTGGGCTTGCCATGGCGTATTATTTGTCCATGGTGCTTATTACTTGGCTGGAAGGCTTTCCCCTGCTGCGGCCAGATCTTTTAGTATGGATCCCCAATGTTATTTTAATAGGCCTCGGTTTATTGCTACTCCAACGCATGAATAAGCATTAACTCAAATGTTTTTAAAGGAAATCACCATCGCTGGGTTCAAGAGTTTTGCGGATCGCACAAAGATCCTGCTTCATCCAGGTGTTACTTGCATTGTAGGCCCCAATGGCTGCGGGAAGAGCAACATTGTAGATGCGCTGCGCTGGGTGCTAGGAGAGCAAAGTGCAAAAGCCTTACGTGGGGGCAAAATGCAGGACGTTATTTTTGAAGGGACGGATAGCCGCAAACCCTTGCCTATGTGCGAGGTCTCCCTTTTGTTTACCGACTGCGAAGATCAATTAGGAACAACCTTTCATGAGGTAGAAATTACCCGACGGGCCACTCGAGAAGGCGGGAGCGATTATTATTTAAATGGTAAAAATTGCCGGCTAAAAGATATCCAGCGCTTGTTCATGGATACAGGGATTGGTCGCGTATCCTACTCCTTCATGGTGCAAGGGCAGATAGACCAAATTTTATCCACTAATCCGTCAGAGCGTCGCCTTATTTTTGAAGAAGCCGCAGGCATTACAAAATATAAATCCCAACGCCAAGAGGCCTTGCAAAAGTTAGGCCATGTAGAGCAAAATTTAGCCCGGGTAACCGATGTTGTCTCAGAAATTAATCGGCAGACGACTTCCCTTAAACGTCAAGCTATCAAAGCGGTTCGTTATCAAAAGCTCAAGCACCGCTTAACCCACTTAGACTTAGCTAATCAAGCCTGCCAATTTAACACACGCCAAACCACAGCAGACAAATTCTGCAAAGAAGTCGATGTATTGTCTCAAAGTCTAGAAGCCAAACAAGTAGCCTTAAAGGCATTAGAAGCAGCATTAGACGAAAGGCGTACCGCTCGTGCAGCCTTTACGGAGAGTGTAGAACGTTCCCAGGAAGCTTCTTTTACCTTAAAAACAAAACGGGAGGAAGAAGAGCACCGGCGGCACTTAGCTAGCACCCGGAGGGAAGACCTCCTCGGCCGTATGGCTACCTTGGACAAAGAAATAGACACCCTGCAAAAAGAAGTTGCCGGTGTAGACGTCCGCACGCAGGAAGAATCTCAAAATGCCCAACTTCAATTAAGTTTGGTAGGCGAAGTTGATCAATCTTTACGGGAAAAAACTGCGCATTTTGAAGCCTGTCAAACCGCCCTTGGCCAAGCCGAGCAAGCCTTGAATGAAGCCCGCTCGAAGCGTGACCGGTTAGAAAATGATATCCGCCGTACACGTAGTGAGGTAAGCTCCCATGAAGTAGAGCTTAAAACAACCGAAGCGCAAACAACCCACGGGGAAGATGCCCTCAGTGTTTTGGTAGGGGAAGTAGAGGCTGCAAAAGCCCGCTTATCCGCCGTTTTAGCAAATGAAGCAGCAGTTCAAGCAAAACGCAAAGCTGCGGAAGACGAGCATAAAGAAGCCCAAGTGCGTGTACAAACTGTTCGCACTGCCTTTAGAGACCATCAAGACGCATTGCAAAAAGCAGACCGTGAAGTTGCTCAAAAACAAGCCGAATTACAAGTACTAGAAGGCCTTCAGGCAAAGCTCGAAGGCTGTAGTGAGGCCGCCCGTTCTGTCTTACAAGGGAAACTGGGGGAGGGCTGGTCTAAAGATGCCTTCAAGCTTTTATCCCCTCAGCTAGAAGTTTCAGAAGTGTATGCGCCAGCTTTTGAAGCTTTCTTAGGGGCCGCGGCAGATGCGCTCATCCCTTCGGGGTCGGTCGATATAGCCGCCTTTGCTCAAGCAGTTACAGATAAAAAATTAGGCCGCGTCTGTGCCCAATTATCTGCACCTTTGTCTCAATCAAAAGGGCCACTTTTACCAGGGGTTAAGCCTTTGTTAAGCCTTGTTAGTTGTGCAGAGCCCGCGTGGGAAGGCGTTTTAGCCGCAGTCTTCAACGGGGCTTATTTGGCGGAAGATTTAGCTACTTTTCTTAAAGCTTGGCAAGAGGCTCCTGGGTTTGATTTCCGCTACGTCGTTACAGTCAAAGGGGAGCTCGTAGATAGCCGTGGCCTCGTGTATGCAGGGGAGGGGGGTGCCGGCAAAGGGCAAGGGATGATACAACGCCGCGCCCAGATGAAGAAGCTTCAGGGCAAAATTGAAGAAGCCTTGGTTCATCAAAAAACCGTTCAAGCAGAAGGCCAAAAACATAAAGAAAGTTTATCTGAGGCAGAAGCAGCCTTAGATGCAGCAGGGCGTGCCCTTACCGCTACAAGCCAAGAAGTGAGCGCCTCAGCTGCCGAAAAACGCGTTGTAGAAGGCCAGGTCCTGCAATCGGATACCGCATTAACTCGCAGCCGTAGTGTTCTAAAAGCCCTTTCTGACCGCCATTTACAGGCAAAAACGCGTCTAGAGGCCGCTCAGGCAGCGCTTAATAAAGCAGAGGCCGAAGGCACAGCCTTGGTTACACGTGTGCAGGAAATGGAGAAAGCCATTGAAGAAAAGCGAGCTTTGCGTGATGCTGCCCGCGAAGCCCTTTCTGGCACCCGTTTAGAGCTTTCGGAAAAACGCCAGCGTTTAGAAGCCTTGCAACATGGCAAAACCCGGCTAGAGCGGGAACGCGACAGCCTAAAAAGCCGCCTTACTCAAAGAGAGGGGGAGAAGGCAACCGGTAGCAACCAAGCCAAGCTTTTAGAAGCAGAAGCTGGGGAAGCCGCCGCAAGAGCCGAAACCTTTGCCAAAGAACATGCCGAAGCCACTGTCCTTTTAGAAAAACACCGGGAATCTTTAAAAGAGGTAGAAGCCCTTATCCGCGTCAAAGAAACGGAAATGACGCAGGCCCACCATGCCTTAAGAGAAGTAGAAACTAGCCATTTAGGCCTCTCTAAAAAATTGGCGGAAGAAGAAGCCGCTCGCTCTCTCATTGTCGAAAAAGTACAGGCAGAATATACGCTAGAAATCAGCACCATTGATTTTAACGCAGAGATTGCATTGGCTAATCAACCTGCAGCGGTAAAGATGGAGCTCAGCGCGCTTGAAGACGCCGCTATTGTCAGTGAAGACGTCCCCTTTGAGGTCATCAACTCCGAAGCTATAGAATGGCCTGCCGTTGTGAGGGAAGTCCGCAGCCTGCGCCAAAGTATTAATAATTTAGGGGCCGTCAACCTCGTGGCGATTGACGAGTATGTAGAGCTCAAAGAACGGGCAGACTTCCTTCAGGCCCAAATGAATGACTTAACCCAAGCGCGTGATGCCGTTTTAGGGGCAATTAATGAGATTAATACAACCTCTCAGGCTTTATTTGAGGACACTTTTAAAAAAGTACAGGTCAATTTTAGAGCCACCTTTGCCAAACTATTTGGCGGTGGCGTGGCTGATTTAGAACTCGTGGCTAAAGACGACCCCCTCGAAAGCGGGATAGAAATTATCGCCTGCCCCCCTGGCACAAAACTTAAGAGCCTTAGCCTTTTAAGCGGGGGTCAAAAGACGATGACGGCCGTCGCCCTTCTATTTTCTATTTATCAGGTAAAGCCCAGTCCCTTCTGTGTCCTGGACGAGCTCGATGCACCCTTAGACGATGCGAATATCGGCCGCTTCACCGCTATTTTAAAAGAGTATACGGAATTTTCTCAATTTCTCGTTATCACTCACAACAAGCGTACCTTATCTGCGGCTAATACCCTTTACGGCGTCACCATGCCCGAACGCGGCGTAACACAGCTGGTATCCCTGAAATTTGAGACCGTTCCATAATGCATGATTTATGAGTCTTTTGAGGTGTTTTATTGATAGTTTTTAAAGTTGCTATAGGGAAGAATAACTGCCAAATTTCGCCTCTTCTATAACAAATTTGCTACCGTGAGAGACGATTATCTAAAAAAAGCGCAATTAGTCATTTCAGACCCTAATATTTTGGTTAACGTGGTTTCGCGCCGGGTTAAGCAGCTACGTGCAGGGATGAAGCCATTGGTTGAGTCCTTAGAGCGTTTAGATCTAGAAGATGTCGCCCTACGGGAAATTATCGAAAACAAAATTACTTACGAGCTCGGCGAACCCGATGCCGAAGAGTAATCCTTTTACTTGCATGTGTTATGGCCGCAAAACCGAAAAAAGCGGCAGAGCGTTATAAAGAAGTCCGCAACGCTCGGGCCTTCCACGACTATTTCGTGGGGGACCGTTACGAGTGCGGCCTTGTTTTAACAGGGACAGAGGTTAAGTCTATCCGTATCGGCAAAGCCCAAATTGGGGATGCCTTCGTGCGTATAGAAAAAGGTCAGGCTAATTTATTCAATGCACATATAGACGAGTACGCTTTTGGGACTTACAGTAATCACAACCCTACGCGCTCCCGTCGTCTCCTGCTTCATCGGAGGGAAATTAATAAACTGACCGGCATATTGCAGGCCGGCGGATGTACCATTATCCCCATTCGAATGTATTTTAAAGAGGCCTTAGTCAAGGTAGAGATAGCGGTTTGCAAAGGCAAAAAACTCTATGATAAACGCGAAGCTTTAAAAGAAAAAGACGCAAAGAGAGAGGCGCAGCGGATTAGTATACGGCTTTAAAGACCGTCGAATGCATGCTTTTCCGCGCTTACTGCGTTCGACGTACGCACCTACCTTTAGTAGGCTT
>JANYEO010000144.1 GCA_025363025.1 Opitutia bacterium | reverse complement strand
TTTTTCTTCTTTTTTCATGAAGTCGCGTTGGTGCCTACGTTTATCATGATAGGCCGCTGGGGCGGGGCAGGGCGCCGAGCTGCCGCGATGGAGCTTACGATTTACTTAACCGCCGGGGCTATGTTAACCCTCGTAGGGCTGATCGCACTTTATATACAAGCGAGTCCTTTTATGCCGACCTTCGATATGCGGGCTTTAGGGCAGTTTTTTGCGATTCTTCCCCCGGGGGAATATTCCCAGTGGCTTATTTTTGGCTTACTTATGGTGGGGATGGGGATCCTTGTTTCTTTGTTTCCTTTCCATACTTGGGCCCCTCGTGGGTATGCCGCGGCCCCTACCTCCGTTGCCATGATGCACGCGGGTGTGCTGAAGAAGTTCGGGCTCTACGGCCTTATTCAAATTGCCGTCCCTATGTTGCCTGCTGGGGCTGCATTTTGGGCTCCTTGGCTCATGCTGCTAGCCTTAGGGAATGTCCTGTACATCGGCTGGGTAACCGTTGCACAGCGGGATTTAAAATTAATGCTCGGGTATAGCTCCGTTATGCATATGGGGTATGCTTTTCTCGGGATAGCTACTTTGTCGACATTAGGCATAGGCGGGGCGCTTATTCTTATGGTGGGGCACGGGTTAACCGTAGCACTGTTATTCTTATTGGCTACTTCAACATATAAACGAACGGGTACCTATGATATGACGGCAATGGGCGGGCTTTGCAAAGAGGCACCCATTCTCGCCGCATTTTTTGTAGCGGCTAGTTTAGCCAGTCTTGGGCTTCCCGGTTTCCTCAATTTCTGGGGGGAGTTATCTATTTTTATAGCACTCTGGGATTATAGCCCGCTTATTGCCGCCTTCACCATTCTTGGGGTCGTTATTTCTGCCATTTATGGGCTAAGGGCAGTGGCGCGTATCTTTTTTGGCGAAAAACCCGCGAGTCAAACGCAACCTATTGCCGATCTTTCCTGGGGGGAGCGTTGGCCCGCGCTCTTACTCCTTGGGGCTTTGCTCGTACTCGGTTTTTGGCCACGTCCTTTAATCGATCAAGTAAATGCCGGTCTTTCAATTAACCGGGCAGAGCCTTTAATGTGGGCCCATCCTCAAATAGAGCCCGCACCGTCTTTTTCTGAAGCTCTACCTGAAGCAGAATAATTTTAGCTTATAGCCGTTCAATAAATGACTACACTTTCTTATTTTCAATTGTGTGCCGCAGATAATAGCTGGGCTATGCTTGCGCCAGAAATCCTTTTGGGGCTGATGGCCATTTTGCTTTTAAGTATCGAATGGTTTTTCCCCAAGCCCCTGGTTATGCGGGCCATTCGGCTCTTCACCTTTTTAACCTTAGGCGTCCTCTTTGTACTGCTTTGTTATAAGTGCTGCTTTATGGCAGGCATAGGCCGGTGGATTGGGTTCTCTGGGCTTATTTTTCAAACCGGGTATACAGATCTTTTCCGTTTATTTTTCCTCTTAAGTGGTATTTTAACGGCTCACTTGGCAACCCGCTATTTTGCAATTAATACACGTTTAAACGCACGTGTATTTTATCCGATGCTTTTGTGGATAGTGGCTGGGTTTATGGCTTTAGTTCAAACTCACCATTTTGCCTCATTTTTTGTAATATTAGAGTTTTTAACGGTTGGCCTATACATCCTCATTGCTTATGACCGTTCCTCTGGGCCATCGCTCGAGGCTTCATTAAAATATTTGATCCTCGGGGCGCTCAGCTCACCCATTCTCTTAATGGGGATTGCCCTTTTGTACGGCATTTCGGGGAATCCTAATCTCACTGCCAGTGTGACGGATGGCATGGGTTTTACCGCGTTACATATCTTTATTTCTGCCAATCCAACAAACCCCTTTGTTCTGTTAGGCGCCGCTTTTGTGCTGATTGCGGTTGCTTTTAAAATTGGCGCTTTCCCTCTCCAAATATGGATTCCGGATGTGTACCAAGGTGCCCCCATTCCGGTTACTGCCCTCTTGGCCGTCGCTTCAAAAGCGGCAGGCGTGATAGTG
>JANYEO010000136.1 GCA_025363025.1 Opitutia bacterium | reverse complement strand
CCTCCGAAATCTGCATTTTTTCACAAAACGCGCCGTTCAAACGTTGCTCAGTAACGCTCAAGCTACAATCTCTATAATATCGTTTTTTGAAATCTGAAAACGGGCGCCGGAGGAGGATTGTATTATTTTAATAGTATAGATAGATAATACATGTAGTATAGATGTTGACAAATTTGTTGTCGATTTGGCGGTCTGTTCGCGGGGTCCCACTAAAACACCGCTAAACACCTCTCGGGCACCGCTGCCTGTTTTTACCGAAAAATACGCACCGCTCTGGATGTTTCTAGACGTAGTTTTACACGGCGGATCCATTGGTGCTATCAACGGCGCCAGTTGATCAATCTATTCTATTAAAATAATACAATCCTCCTCCGGCGCCCGTTTCCAGATTTCAAAAAACGATATTATAGAAATTGTAGCTTGAGCGTTACTGAGCAACGTTTGAACGGCGTGTTTTGCGAAAAAATGCAGATTTCGGAAGAAAATAGGGGTCGGAAGTTTTTCGAAAAGTGACCTGAAAATGGTGTTTTTCGGGGCATTCTCAAAAATGTTATACTGTGGCAGCAAGACCGACTATCACGTCCTGAGCAGTTTCGCACGCCAAACACGATGGCATCGGCCGTTTTCACCGATTCGCGTGTCCACCCCCGCAAAAGCGCGTTCGAAAGTCGGGAGTGTACACGCCGTGTATAAGTACCGCATACCGAAGCGCGCCGTTTGCGCGAGCGTGGCCCAGCGGTTAGTGCTGTCGCTTCTCGGGCAGTCGAGTGTGTGTTCGAATCCCTGTTAGAGTGTGAATGGTGAGCGCGTTAGACTGGGCTGTCTAGCTGTTCGGCAAACGGGGTCTGCGCGAAAACCCTTTTGCAAATATGTTTTGTCGTCCAGTTGGTAGGATTGACTAGCACGCGGGTGGTTGTAGGTTCGGACCCCATGGGTCGTGCGCTTGCATTGAAGACGATGAGAAAGGATGTGCTGAGACCGTCCTCCAGTGTAGCGCAACAAACATGCGCGGGGTACTTTGGGCCCCCGAACGGCTTAGGCTTTTGCAAAAATATTTTTTGGTGCAAATGTGCAACGAGTGCCGTTTCGAAGGAACGCGAACGCGCCCGTACTGGCATTTTTTTTTTGCTGAAGTAGAACCGAGACATTTGAAGAAAACTGAAAACTTGCGAAACATTAGGAAAATCAAATTTAAGTTTTACCTATCATAAGGCTAAACGCCTCGGCTTTGTCTCCGAACCGCTCTCCTAAGAGGTGTACGGCATAGAACGTATGAAAATCTGTAAAATTGAGTGTGTAGATTCGAACCTGATAGAGGTGTGTGCATTGCAGTCGATAGGGAAAGGCGTCAACCAGTGTAGAGAAGCAGGTGTATGTTGGTTCGAGCCTCAACGGGTGTCGTTTTTACGAAAATATTTTTGTCCCTCGAAAATACTGGGATTTTTTCTTTTTCGAAGTTTAACGGGTTCAAACATGAGAAAACCGGGAAACATTGATGAAAATACCAAAAAAATTGACGCCGAAACTAAATTTGGCCTACTAAAAGGCTAAACGCCTCGGCATAGCCCTCGAATGCTTCAGTTTTGCCTCCGAATGCCTTTCTAAGAGGCGTGAGGCTTAGGGTTCAGTATGTATGAAAATCTGTCATATTCGGTGTGTAGATTCAACGGCTAAGTATTGCAATGTGAAGAAAAAGACGGGTCACCTTTTCCGCATTGATATCATGGCTGGGCGGGGGCCGCCCGGGTGATTGTAGGTTCGAAACTAAGAGCGGGCTGTGCATTGTAGGCGGTAGGGTGGGAGCGTCAACCGGTGTAGAGCAGCAAGGTGTACGTGGGTCTGAGCCTCGAGCGGACTTCATTTTTGCAAAAATATTTTTATCATTCAAATTTGAGCTGCGGGTGGTGTTTTGAAAAAAAAACGCGCGGGAGTACTGGGATTTTTCTATCGCTGAGTTCAAACATGGAAAACCAGGAAACAATGAAGAAAATTGTGAAAATTCTCAATACAATCGGCATCAAAACGATATTTTACCTACCATAAAGCTAAACGCCTCGGCTTAGCCCCCGAATGCCTCAGCTTAGCCCCCGAATGCTTCAGCTTAGCCTCCGAATGCTTTCCTAAAAGATGTGAGGCTTAGGGCTTAAAATGTATGAAAATCTGTGACATTCGGTGAGTAGATTCAACGACTAAGTATTGCATTGTGAGGAAAACAACGGGCCACTCCTTTTGTATTGATCAAAAAATTCTCCCATAACAGGGCTGACTCTTATCATGTCTTAAGCACTTTTTCGAGGCGAACACGAAAGTGGGGAAAATGAGGATCGATAGTTTTTCTAAAAGTGACCTGAAAATGATGTTTTTTAGGGCGTTCTCAAAAAAGTTATATTATGGCAGCGCCGTCGGCTATCACGCCCTGAGCAGTTTCGCACGCCGAACACGATGGCATTGGCCGTTTTTCTCGATTCGCGTGGCCACCCCCTCAAAATGGCGTTTGAAAGTTGGGAGTGGACAGTGTACACTGCTAGGGTGTGAATAGAGGGCGCGTTAGACTGGGCTGTCTAGCTGTTCAGCGAACGGGTCTGCGCCGAGACCCTTTCGCAAATACGCAAATAGTCCAGTTGGTAGGATTGACTAGCGCGCGGGTGGTTGTAGGTTCGGTCCCCATGGATCGTGCGTGCATTGAAGGCGATAAGATAGGATGTGCTGAGACCGCCATCCAGTGTAGCGCAACAGACATGTGCGGGGTACTTCGGGCCCTCAAACGGCTTTGCTTTTGCAAAAATATTTTTTGTTGCAAATGTGCAACGAGTGCCGTTTCGAAGGTACGCGAACGAGCCTGTACTGGCATTTTTTTGCTGAAGTAGAACTGAGATACTTGAAGAAAACTGAAAATTCGCGAAACATTGGGAAAATCAAATTAAGTTTTACCTATCATAAGGCTAAACGCCTCAGCTTAGCCCCCGAATGCCTCAGCTTTGCCCCCGAATGCCTCAGCTTAGCCCCCGAATGCCTCAGCTTAGCCCTTGAATGTGTCAGCTTTGCCCCCGAATGCCTCAGCTTAGCCCCCGAATGCCTCAGCTTAGCCCTTGAATGCTTCAGCTTAGCCCCTGAATGCTTTCCTAAGAGGCGTGATGCTTAGGGCTTAGAATGTATGAAAATCTGTGACACTCGGTGAGTAGATTCAACGACTAAGTATTGCATTGTGAGGAAAACAACGGGCCACTTCTTTTGCATTGATGGATTGGCTAAACAGAAGCTGCCCGGGTCTCCAAAAGAATTGGTTTGAACCCGGTTGCGAGTATGCTTTTGGGGAATTAAATTTACATTTTTTAACGCCCATTTAAAAAATAGCAACAATACAAAAAATTAAGATCTGCTGACGGGTGCAAATTGCCATCGGGTTGCCGGTCCGAAGGACCGGGATGTGCACTAGTAAGAATGAATAATTACATTTTAACCAGATTTTATTTTTAAATTCTAAAACTGTCCATTTTAACATTCGCGCGCGCGCATTGTGACGCAACGCACGCACACGCAGTGCCAGCCTGGTAGCTTACACTCGTACACGCCACACACACACCCCACAACGTAAACGTATGACTGTGCATACAAAGTGGCGTGCATGCCGCCAGCGCCGC
>JANYEO010000130.1 GCA_025363025.1 Opitutia bacterium | reverse complement strand
GGCAAACAAACGCAGCCGCCGCCCCCAATACCCCTCCCCCTTGAGTAACCCGATGAGGGCTTGACCCACAACCCCACTGGCCCCGATGATAGCGATAGAAGACTCCACAACAAATTAATTTTAAAAATGACACCAGCCCATGATCCCCTTTACAAGACCTACCTCACCCAATTAGAGGCAAAGGTAGCCGCTTGCAACCTTCAGCCAACGCAGCATCGCTTATACATCAGTATTGGCGAGCAAATTTTGCTTCACTTTAGCGGCTCCCAACTAATCGCAAGCTACCCCGTCTCTACCTCAAAGAACCCGCCCTCCTGCCTCTCCGGCTCTTACGGCACCCCCCTCGGCCTCCATGCCATAGCCGAAAAACATGGAGAAGGGGCCCCCGAGGGCACCGTCTTTATCAGCCGCCTCTCTACCGGGCAAACCTTTGACACTTTTTTAAATAACCCCGCTAACACCGGCCAAGATTGTATTACCAGCCGCCTCCTCTGGCTTACCGGGCTCGAAGCCGACTTTAATCAAGGCACCACCCCAGACGGCCTCCCTTGCGATACTTACAATCGCTTTATCTACCTCCATGGCACTCGTGACGAAGCTGCCATAGACCGTAAAGCCCCCCTCAGCCACGGCTGCATCCGGATGAAGAATGCAGATATCATTACCCTTTACCCAAGCCTTCCCCTCGGCACCCAAGTCTATATCGAGTAAACGATATTAAATAAAAAACCGCCCCAGGCTTTTTGATGGGGCGGTTGTGTGGATACTGCTTAATCTTATTACACAGTTTGTGCTGTTGCAAACGCATTATACAACCATTTTCCCACCCAAGGGTAAATGATGGCATCTGCTGCCTCCTTATTTTGAGGATTCAACTTAACAGAAGCGCCACAGGCAGCGGCTAAAGTGTTTATTAAACCTGGAACATCATCTTTCAGTGTGTCATTTAATAATTGCCTCCCCCAGTCTACATACTTTTCTTGCAATTGCCCTGAAGACATGTCCACCCAATTTTCACCCTCCACCATCTTTGCAAAATTGCTTAACATCGTCTCTTGAGCATGCGTTATAAAGGCACCTGCTAAAAATGTCATGGCTAAGTTAAATAACTCTTCCGTACCTCTCCTTGGATCAGCCCGGAGTGCACCTATTAAACTAGTATAATTATCCTGGTTTGGATTATTTCTATACGCTACTAAAGCTGCATGCGTACTTTCTACCGCATTTCTATCACCTTGAAAAAGTGAAACATTAGAAGCTCCTGAAAGCCGGCTTTTTGTAAATGATTTATGGTTCTCTAACACAGTACTTAGATCAGCTTCTTCTATATTTATATCAACACTCATTGAAATAGCCCCCACACGAGAAGAGGCTGATGGATCCGGGCTAAAAGAACTCGGAGAAATATCAGAGCCTAAGTCTTCCGTCGGCAAAAGCTTGCTCGCATTCAAATGCAGGTTTCTTACGCTAAATATCACCTCAGGCGCCTCACTATTTGCAGCCTGTAATGCGGCCTCCTCCGCAGCCTTAGCTGCAGCTAAAATAGCTTCTTTGGGTCCTTCAGGCAATTGCCCTACAATGGCTCGTTGCGCCTCATACCCTGGGTTAACCTCTGACTTCAAGGCCCCCATGGCATGTAAAATCTCCCCTGCTTTTTGTGTATGAGTACGCTCTTCATCAACGTTAATCAACCCATGCATCGCCACCAAAATCCCAGCAGCCCGGCCTGGCTTCATGTTGGCGAGGAGTGTGGCACAGTCTTTAATATACGCACCCCCGTTAACCATTAAAGCCGTAGCGGCAACATCCGTCCCCACACGTGAGAGAAGCGGGCCTGTGTTGGCCATATCGCCCAAGAACATACGGTCCAGAATATCTATTTGCGAACCTTTATCCATGCGGGATAAAATACGCGACCCGACCTCAGGGGAAAGGACATTCAGGATTTTAACAGACTTACCTGCATCATCCATGGCCAACAAAATACGCGCAACAGCTTCAGGGCGCATTTGGGTGAAGATCGTAGCAAGCATAGCTCTACCACCTCCGCCTAATGAAAGAAAATGCTTAGCAACCTCAACTGCTGCATCAACGTCCATCTCTCCTAATATAGCCGCGGAATACTTAATCGGCATTTGGGCCAACGCTTTAGTAGCCGTTTCTACATCCAGATCATTCATGACTTTAGCGGCAGAAACAGGATCAAGCCCCATAAGGCGAGCATGAAGCGGAAGATTCACCTCAGTAATCATCGCCTTTCGTACAGGCTCAGACATAAAGCGGGTCATACCGTCAATAGCTGCGCCACCAGCTGCTTTATCAGCTCCAAAACTATCTTTTAAAGCCACGAGTATCATGCCAGCCGCCGCAGCTTGCTTGCTATCATGCATGAAGGTAAGGGCAGCCGCTGCAAATTGCGTATCAGAGCCTGCATTTAAAATTTCGGCCGCTTTAGAAGCTGGCATACGTAGCAGCAAGTCTTTTACAGCCAAAGCATCCTGCTGATTCATCGCCGCCAAGACGGCATGCGCCTCTGCTTTCGGCATTTTTTGAAGCAACTCACTCGCTTGATTTCGACCAGAATAGATGAGGACACGAGCCGCAATTTCTGGCCGCATAGTGGCGGAGTTCACGGGTAACTCGCCATCTGCAACAAAGTCGCTATAACCCTGCATCAGCTCACCTATGGGTAAATAGGCGGCATCCATATGCTCCGCCCTATCTAGCTCATTAAGCAAAGACGTCTGGAAGTTGGCAATATCACGCTCCAGCTGCTTATGCTCAGTTTTAGCATCCCAGAAAGAACTAATTTTCTGAAAAAGCTTCACTGAAGAAGCAATACCCAAACCACCAAACAACGCGCCCCCAGCAATAATGAAAGGAAGGGCAATCCCGCCCGTTGCAAGTACAGCAGCAACTGCAGCTGCACCCGCACCTACAACCCCTACAACCGTTCCAGCTGCAGCGACAAAGCCTTTAAACGCATCCCAACGAGCCTTACTTTTTTGCTCATCTTTAAACAGTTCAAGATTGTTTTTAACTAAAGATACCACACTCTTAAAATCCCCAATGTAGTCCCCCAGGGCAAATTTCAAGCGAGCCAAAGTAGGATCAACCGCTTTTTGCGCATTTTGAAATTCTTTTGTTGCGACTCGTAAATCTGCAGTCGCTTTTTCTAGCTTTTCGCTCAGTACCCCTAGACGATCTTGGCTAGCCCCTATAGCAGATGATTTAACTTTATGATCATCACTGCCAGGATTCAGCGCATTCAAGTCAGTCCGAAGGGTTTGCAGTTTATTTAACTCACCGTCATACGCTGCTTGTGCTTGCTCTTGTGCTACTTGCCTCGGGGCAATGTACTTACCCATTTCTTCAACCGTCACCACATGGCGTGCCAATGCAGAGACATCATGCTGCATGGAGGCCAAGCTTTTCTC
>JANYEO010000120.1 GCA_025363025.1 Opitutia bacterium | reverse complement strand
GCCATGCGGGAGTGGCGGGCCGTCAAAATTTTGGAAGAGCTCGATGCAGATGACGCCGCAGACGTTGTTCGCGAGCTAGACGAGAGCGACCGCAACCGCCTACTAGGAAAGCTCTTACCCGAGACTGCGGCCACCGTACGCCGCCTCATGGCCTATGATGAAGACACAGCCGGGGGCATCATGAACCCGGATGTAGCTACCATCCCCATCACCGCTACCATTGACGAAGCCATCCGCCACCTACGGGAAATTAAAGACAAGGTAGAACACTTCCACTACATCTATGCCCTGGGGGAAGATCGTAAACTCGAAGGCGTCCTCTCCATCCGCGACTTACTCCTGGCCCGTCCAGAAGAATATGTAGCCGATATCGCCCATATCGCCCTCCAAGGCGTCTGCCATGCGACGGATGATAAGGAAGCCGTTGCCCTCTCCCTAGCAGATTTAAATTTATCCGCCCTCCCCGTGGTAGATGATCAATACCGCCTGCTGGGGATCGTAACTTACGACGATGTCATCGACATTATCCAGGAAGAAGCCACAGAAGATATCCAGCGGCTCGTAGGGGCCGGCCCAGATGAAAGCATCCACCATGGCATTGCCTTTAGCGTCAGCCGTCGTAGCCCCTGGCTCTTAGTCAACCTGCTTACCGCCTTCATGGGCTCTTGGATTATTTCAACCTTTAATAGCGAGATAGAGTCCTTCACCTTTCTCGCGGTCTTCATGTCTCTCATCGCAAGCCTCGGCGGCAATACAGGGGCCCAAACCCTCGCCGTCTCTATCCGTAGCCTAGCCCTGGGGGAGCTTCAACCCCAAGACAGCCCCTGGGTATGCCTGCGGGAATGCCTCAAAGGCCTCTTAAACGGCATCGCCCTAGGCCTCATCGCGGCCACCCTTGCCTGGTTCTGGACGCGTCATTTAAAATTGGCTATCGTCATCTTCATCTCCTGCATTCTTAACATGGCCCTAGCCGGCACCGTTGGGGCCTTCATCCCCCTCTTCCTCAAACGCTTACACCTAGACCCAGCTCAAAGCTCCTCCATCTTTTTAACTGCCATCACCGACATGGCCGGCTACCTCATCTTCCTCAGCCTAGGAACCTGGCTAATCTTAACTTAAAATACTTCTTGTGGATTTAAACCTTGATAATCAACTCTATACCGTAGCAACGCTCAAAGCCTTAGGGGCGGAAACAAGCGGGCTTACCTTCCATAGCGTCTTCTTGCAAAACAAGGTGACTAGCCGCACAGCGAGGACTGGAGCGGAGTTCCTGGTGGTAGAGCTATCAGATGCAACAGGGAGTTTAACGGTTAACTGTTTTGGCAATACCGCGCTTTTTACTTTTTTCAAAAGCAGCAAGGATGGGCAAGTCGTTCAAGTACAAGGACAAACAGACTATTACCAAGAACGCCTAAGCCCGCGCTTAACTCATGTAAACGCGCTTAATGAACAACAAGTGGCGGCAGAAGATTGGCTCTCCAAGCTCGTCCCCAGCTCAACGGAAAGCCCAGAAGGCCTTTGGGATGAGCTTTTAAGCCACATCCAGTCCATCGAGCACCCAGAACTCCAGGCCACAGCCCAGCGCGTTATGGATGACATTGGGGAGGCATTCCGCCAAACGCCGGGGGCAATATCCATGCATCATTCTTACCGTCATGGACTTATGGAACACACAGTCCACATGGCACGGGCTGCAAAAGCGCTTTTCCCCGTATACCCAGAAGTGCACGCAGCCCTCGCTTTGACGGGCATCATTCTACATGATATTGGGAAAACAGTTGAATATACAGGCGAGCGCGTAACGAAGAAAAGCCAAGCCGGCCTCCTCCAAGGGCACGTGGTCCTAGGGTACCGCATGGTCCGCAAAGCCGCATTGCAAAGCGGTTTAGAGGAAGGCCTCCTCGAAAGGTTAGAGCACATCATCCTCAGTCACCAAGGGGAGCTCGAATGGGGCGCGGCTGTTATGGCTGCAACCCCTGAGGCCGTCTTTGTTTCTCTTGTTGATAATTTAGACGCAAAAATGGGGATGGTCCAAAATGCCCTCCGTACAACCACCGAAGGGTTCTCCCCCTTCTTACCTGGACTTAAGAGTGCCGTATTAACAACTGCCGTAAATGACGGTCAATAACCCCCCCGTCATAAAGAAAACTGTATCACCATACTAGCATGCTGGTACACTTTCTCATACAAAAACTGTACCAGCATACTAGCTCAGTAGCACACTTTAATTCTGAAAACTGTACCAGCATACTAGCATGGTGGTACAGTTTGTTGTCCTATTTTAAGAATAAAATATCAATTATCTTCTTGAGCTCCGGGCCGACCATCGGCTGGTTTTTCGCATTAAAGATAATGGTTTTCCGGCATCGATTTGCTTTTAATAGGGCCGAGTCATAGCTTTTGATAACAGGCTCTCGCAAACTTCCGCCAGATTCAGCCATCACAGGCTTCCAGCTTTTGGGCAAACCATACCAGGTAAATTCAATCTCCCACCCTTTCAACTGACCAGGCGGAGGCAATGGTGCGCTGCACAAGCAAGGGTAACGGTTAATAAAATCGGGCACCTGTGAGGTCGCAATTTGTACGGTAAAAGCCGTGGGCAGGCCCTGCAAATAAGCAGTCATCTCCTTGAAGCGCCCTTCCTGAGCCCTTTCGAAGAAATCGAGAGGGTCCATCCCGACCAAATTCATCCCATTCCACAGGCCATGTTTATTGCCTGTTTTAAAGGCGCCTTTGTTATACCAAGTCTGAAAATGGTCCGATAAACGCAGGCCAATTTCGAAATGCAAATGCGAACGAGCTTTAGGGATTTTATCGGCCGAAGTATGCCCCATAACCCCGATAACATCCTTAACAGCAATAACTTGCCCAATACTGAGGCCCGTTGTAACGCTGCTTAAATGCCCATACAAGGTGTACATAGCAGGCGTTATATCCGTATGCTCAAGTACAACATAAATACCATAGTTGCTATTACCCCCGACTTTATTGATATAAACGACCTTCCCTGGCCAAATCGGGGTGATTTTATCTAAAGGGTTTCCCTTTTTATCATGCTTAATGGGCAACATATCTAACCCTTCATGAAAGAGCCCTCCCCCGCGCTTATTCTTCCGCACACAACCAAAGCACCCTGATGTAGCCAAGCCCGAAGCTGTAGGCTGTACAAAGGCTTCTAGCGGCCGGCCTTCATTAAATGCGGGGTTAGGGGTTGGCCACTGAGGCAAAGGTGTCGCCGTGCACATAAGGCCAGCACTCAGAAAAGCTATGAATAACTTGAAAAAAGATAAACACTTCATACCTGTGACGCTAACCCATTCAGGAAAGAAAATCGATAGGTAAAAGGAGTTGGACACCCCGTACTATCCAGTAAAACAAGCTCTGCCTCTAGGGTACGCGTACTTTCTAGCGAAGAGCTAGCATCAAATGCAGGGCGCAGTTTAAGGCTAAAAATTGGCCCAATAATGGCTTCATCTGCGCAAAAATCTTTTAATATTAAAGCCTCATTGCCAGCTACACTCCGGTACAAAAAGAAGGCCTCAGGGTTAGAGACGGCTCCCGGTACATCAGGCACTGGCCCTAAGCGATAAACAACCGTGTAAACTGCTCCTTCAGTAGAACTGCAAGGCCAGCTCACATAAAAAGGATCGTCCTTATATACGAATGCAAGGGCCTCTCCCGGAAGTGCATAGGCACTTTCCAGATCAGCCTCTATTAAGCGGTGAAAGGTCCGGGCCTCAGCCTCTAGCATAACCTGCTCGGCCGAAGCCTGCCACGTATGCAAGAGCGCATAAAGCCCCCCTAGGAAAAAGGCCGCTAAAAGCCCTGCAAGCCCCACAACTGTGAGGAGTTCTATTAACGTTAGACCTCGCTTTAAAAATTGCATTAGAGAAAGCGTAAACGCACAAAGGGATACTGAATAGATAAATCAGAAGGACCTTCTTCCGCACGCGTTAACCTTAGCTGTAAGGGCAAAGCAGCCTCTTCAAAATCCTCCACATGCACTGGGAGCCCAGGCAAATAAAGGGATTGCAGGTGTACGCGGTACAGGGGTGAAGCCAATGCGTTGCTCGAAGGCGGAAGGGTTTGCCCATCCCAAAACCATGTATGGCCCTGCTGAGCGGCGGCATAAATATCCTCAAAAGCGGGTTCATTTAAATACAAAGCCCACTCCCCTAAACGTTGAGTGAGTAATGCCCCTTCCCTTAATTGCCCAAGGCGAGCTAAGCTAGCGCCTACAACCCCCCAGAGGCTTGCCGCTACAAAGGCCAGCAGCCCCATGGCAAACGCAACCTCAATCAGGCTAAAGGCGTGGCGCTTGGGGGAATTCATAGATTAATCATATGCATAATGCCTTGATCTTTAGGAATTTGAAAGGCGGAGCGACGAATGTACTAAAGGTACTTGAGGAGCAACAACACCGCAAAAACTAAAGAGAAAGGTATTAGGATATCTCATAACAGGTAATTTTTCCACTTGGAGTTATATGAAGCCCGTGGCCATTCTCCAGCGCAAGCCAAATGGAGCCTGAGGCCAAGGTGCCATTTGGCAAAAAAAGGACTTCGAGCCAATGACCCTCAAGCCCAGTATAAGTACTCGGAACAGGGGGCATCACCCAATGGATCAGGGGGGCGTGAGTCGTCTGCAAAGGTTCTGCAGCAGGGGTTAAGCATAGCGTAGCTGAACGCGGTAAAGCTTCTGGCGGGTGAATAGGCGTATAGCCAAGAGGACCCTTAGCCACAGGGACCACAACGACCCCTCCCCGTTCTACCTGCCCTGTATAGATAAGGAGAGCCGCCCCAGCAGGCCCATTACCCAAGGTTGCCTGCGTCTTCACCAAAGTCAGTAAGCTATGAAGGGTACGCAGGGCTATCCCCTCCTGAATAGCAGGTGAAAAACGGCGGACTGAAAAAACCGTAATAAGCCCTAAGCAAGCCACGAGAGACAGGACGGCCAGCACCTCTATCAAGCTAAAGGCAGGGCGAGGACGATACATAAGCCCACACCTTTAGATAAAAAAAAGCCCACGGCAATCTCCCTTTTAAGGAAGTGCACTGTGGGCTTTTTGAGTATTTTAGTAGCTACTACAAAAGCTTACATAAAAGCGCTACCCCCACCGTTACCAAATAAATTAGGAGCCAGTGTTAAATGAATCTGCGGAGCAACTGGGCTAGGTGTTGGAGAAGGTGAAGGTGCAAGGCGAGTTACGTTGTGACTAGGCTGAAACATGAGGAAATCGTTATTATCGCCATTCTCCATGTTGTCGTCTTCATTTTCGCCATCAGTATCTTCAGTATCAGCATCAGAGTCAACTGCTTCAGCTTCACAATCATCCTCATTGGGATGCTCGGCTTCATGCTGATGAAAAGCATCTATATCGAAATTCAGGCCAACGGCGTTAACATACTCCAGCATCCCATTGATATTAGCTACAACTTGCTCCAAGTCGTTATAAGCAAAGGTTCCGGCTTGACGGGCTGCCTGAAAAGCACCCCTAGTGTGATAACCCCTTTGACCCAGGGAGCCAGTTCGATTCCACAACCCGTACAAAGTCTCGATGAGCGGATACTGCGCTATCACCTCTGGGTCTTCAAAATTAACCCCTGGCAGACCCTGAGCTCTTAAAGCGTTATTATAGAAATCACCCACATTGTCTAGTAACCAATAAAAATGATTGTTTACAGGCTGTGCGTGATCATCAATGGCTGCGAGTGCAGTACCTATTTCGTCAAGAGCCTCAGCAACCACTGCATCCTCCTCTGCATGCATCGCTTTATCAGCAAACTCCAACACCCGATTTAAAGTTTTACGTAAGGTAAGGAGATTACTTACTACATCTGCATAATCACAACGGGTAAGGCCTAATTGCTCTAGCAAAACAGGTGTCATCGGAGCGAAAAGAGGCTCCCCCAATAAGTCGGGTGTCACCATGGTTGCTGGGATAATTACTTGAAATTCTGCTTCCATTTCATTTTCTTCATCAGAAAGCAGATCATTACTTTCCAGCTCATTGCCTACCTCGCTATTAAGTAGATCCCTGATGCCCCTCTCAGCTTCATGACGATCTCTGCAAGCTCCCCATGAAGCTGTGCTAAGTGTGAATGCAAAGGCCAAGGCAATTAGGTACATTGATTTACTTATATTAAATGATATCATTTTATTAAATGGCTAAATATTGTAAAAATAAAGAAAGCCTGCACAGAAACACGAAATGGTAGATAATGAATTTAAATAGCCACTCTAAAAAAAGGCCGACTTTCGTTAAAATGCCTCAATAGGTAATATATGTAAATGAAAATAATGAGTATAAATTACTTTTTTAAATAAAATGATTTTATTACACGAAATACCTTGATTTTGAAGAAGTTGCAAGACGAAACGAGCACGTGTACGCTCGTACTCGAAGAGCGACAACCGACCAAAAACTCAAAAGAATCTTCTTCGCGCGGTGGGGTTAAGGGGTTAACGGTATACTCACGCTAAGCGGCTCTGCATTTCGATAATCTCCAAAACGGTTGCCCTCATTGACTGCAACGGTGCTAACAGCCGCCCCAATAATCATATTCAAGTATTTAGAAATCGTAGACCAGGGAGCTGTAGGCACCCATACCACATCCCCGGGTTGAAGGCGTATACTGGGCTCTTGCCCCGTTAAAATAGCCGAGGCATCGACAATGGCTACTTGAGGTGCCTTTAAGCTACCACGAACGATAACGACCCGGTTTAAAAACGCCCCGGGCACAGGCCCTCCCCCTTGTGCCAAACACGAAACAATATCTAAATCCGAAGAATACCCAACTAAGCGTGGCATCCGCACGGCCCCGAGGAGCAAAACCCCTTGCGAGAGGCCAGAGGGAATATAAATATAATCCCCATCCTTTAGATAAATATTTTGACTCATATCCCCCTTACTAATCAAAGCATCAAAATCAACGGGCAGTATCTCCCCTTTACGCATGACAATACTGCTACTGAGGTCTGCCATTTCTTGGGTCGAATTCATCGTATTATATGTAAATAACCCCCCCGCGCTGGAAACGGCTTCGAGCAATGTCACCGGCTGCTTGAGTGGGTAGACCCCCGGCTGATAAATCCGCCCCAAAATCCAATAGCGAGCGCTTTTTACCTCGGTCAACGTCACATTCACGCGTGGGCTTATATAATGAGTTGCCAATTGATCCTGCAAAGCTACTTGCAGCTGCGATAACGTCAACCCTTCGGCTTTTATACTAGGCGTTAAGTCAAAATACAGGAGGCCATCCGGCATAATGAAAGTTTCCGCCCGACTAGCCGGAAACCCCATAATTTCAAGATCTACAACATCCCCCGGGCCGAGCACGTGAGGCTCCA
>JANYEO010000088.1 GCA_025363025.1 Opitutia bacterium | reverse complement strand
GTGCTCACGTACTAAAACGTACGCTCCGCGCGCTTCCTCTCGAAATCTCTTCAAAATCAAAGCATTAGGCAATAGGCTTTGGTATACTTTAAGAGATTTAAGCGTTGAAGCAGATAGTTTCAATATTTCTGAGAAACTTGCAAAATAAGGCTTTACAGGGAGAGGGGGATGCAGTTGCCTTGTGATCCTCATTATGAAGACACGTACTTCAATAGCTAAGCGGTTTAAAGTGACGGGAACAGGCAAAATCCTCCGTCGCACGCCCGGTCGTAGTCACCTTCTTCGCAAGAAGTCAGCTCGACAAATCGGTTCCGCGAGACTCGATAAGCAGGTAACTGCTAAAGGGTATCGCGATCAGATCCGTAAGGCGATGCACCTTGCTTTCTAGCAAGGCGCTTTAATTATTGGATAACAAGCCAACCGCGTTTAGGCGAATAGTGGCGGCCTAACCGGTTCATCAACAGTCAGCCAACCTTAAAAAACATGCCAAGAGTAACAAATGCAGTCGCAACGCGCAAGCGTCGTAAAAGAACATTACAGCAAACCAGTGGGTTTTTCGGGAATAAATCCCGTCTGTACCGCTATGCTAAAGCCGCTCTCGAGCGCGCCGGACAATTTTCGTACCGGGACCGTCGCAAAAAGAAGAGCACGATGCGCCAGCTATGGATCATCCGTATTAATGCAGCCGTTCGCCCATTAGGGATGACGTATTGCCGCTTTATCTCAGGGCTTACAAAAGCCGGTATCGAGATGGACCGCAAGGCCATGAGCGAGTTGGCCATCCATGATGCTGCTGCTTTTGCCGTGTTAGTCCAGCAAGCCCAGAAAGCGCTTGTTGCTTAAGAGACCGTTGCCTAATGCATGATTTATGAGTTTTTGGTCGGTTGTTGTTCCTCGAGTGCCTTAGCACACTCGTCACTCCGCCCTACAAATTCCTCAAAATCAAAGCATTTTGCAATCGGCCCCCAAGTAATGCGCTAAAATTTAAAAACAGGTTTTTAATTCACGTTCTGGTATTGAGTTTATCAGTAACGTTGTGACAGCCACTGATTCTTTTTCTTTATAGAGAATTTTTTCAGTGGCTATTGTATTTAGTGGTATTAAGTTGTTCTAGGTTATAAAAGTTTTCCCCCTATGATTTCATCTTTAGATACGTTAGTGCATCAAGCACAGGAGGCGATGCGAGTTGTGGAGACCCTCCCGCAGTGGGAGGCTGTTAAGGCGCGTTTTGTGGGGCCGCAAGGGTTGCTTACGGGATGTATGAAGCAGATGGGAGCCCTACCTGCTGCCGAGAAGCCAGCTATGGGGAAGGCGATTAATGCGGTGAAGGGGGCTCTTGAAGCTTTATTTGCTACGGCTTTGGCGGCGATTGAGGCACGCATATTGGCAGCTAAGGTAGGGCCTGCGATTGATCCTACTTTGCCTTTGATAGAAGGGCATTTTGGGGCAAGGCACCCGCTCTCCCAAGTGAAGGCCCGGGTTTATTCTATTTTTAAAAGCTTAGGCTTTAGTGTGGCGGATGGGACAGAGGTGGAAAGTGAATGGGCGTGTTTTGATGCCCTCAATGTGCCGGCTGGGCACCCTTCCCGCGCGGAGAAGGATACGTACTACTTCCCTCAAGGGGCCTCATTCCCTGAGACGCAGTTAAAAGGGGCCGAGCGTTTACTGTTGCGTACGCATACCTCCAGTGTGCAGATCCGGACTATGTTAGCAGAAAAACCTCCGCTGAAGGTGGTGTCGATTGGTCGTTGTTTTAGGCGGGATACGGCGGATGCGACGCACAGTGCGAACTTCCACCAAGTAGAGTCTTTGTGTGTGGATGAAAAGGTGACGGTAGTGGACATGAAGGCGATGTTGGACCACTTCCTCAAAGCGTTTTTTGGCCCGGCGGTTAAGACGCGTTTCCGGCCCAGTTTTTTCCCTTTTACGGAGCCGAGTTTTGAAGTGGATATGATTTCCCCTGATTTAGGGAAGCTAAGCAACCAATGGATTGAAATTTTGGGCTGCGGACGTGTGAACCCGGCTGTCCTGCGTGAAGTAGGCTTGGACCCTGTTAAGTGGAGTGGTTATGCAACAGGGATGGGGCTTGAGCGGTTGGCTATGATTCATTACCGGGTGGATGATATACGGCATTTTTATCAAAATGATATACGGTTTTTGTTGCCGATTGCATAATGCCTTTCTTCCCAGTTTTTGGTCGGTTGTCGTTCCTCGAGTGCTTTAAAATAAACGTAGTTAAGTTTCTATCATGAAAGTAAGTTATAATTGGCTTAAAAAATATGTGGCAATACCGGTGGGGTCGGAGGCTTTGGCAGATGTATTCCCCCAGCTGGGGCTTGAGGTAGAGGCGGTCATTACCCAAGGTGTGCCCCCGCTTGAAAATGTGGTGGTGGGAGAGATTTTGACGCGTGAACAACACCCGAATGCGGATCGTTTGACGGTGTGCACGGTGAATGTAGGGCAGGCTTCCCCTTTGACGATTGTATGTGGGGCTAAGAACCATGCGGTGGGGCACCGGGTATTTGTGGCGATGGCGGGGGCTATTTTGCCAGGAAATTTTAAAATTAAAAAGGGGAAGCTGCGAGGAGTGGACTCCGAAGGGATGATGTGCAGTGGGGCTGAAATAGGCCTTAGCACGGAATCGGCCGGGCTCTATATTTTGGAGGGGAGCCCGGAGATCGGGAAACCCATTAACCAGATATTGACGGGGTATGAGGTGATCTACGACCTCTCGATTACGGCGAACCGGAGTGATGCTCTGTGTCATATAGGGGTGGCGCGGGATTTGGCGGCTTATTTTGATGTGTCGGTCGTAATGCCTGAAGTGAGCGAGCGGCCTTTGAAAGCCGGGGGGAGTGGACTCTTGCAGGGGTTAAGCATTGAGAGTGATAAAGTGCCTTATTACACCGCTTATGGGATTAAAGGTGTGACCGTAAAAGAGAGCCCGGAGTGGCTTAAAAAAGATTTAGAAGCGGTGGGGCTACGGCCGATTAATAATATTGTGGATATCACTAACTGGGTGATGTTAGAGACGGGGCAGCCGCTGCATGCCTTTGATATGAAGCGCATTGCAGGGGAGACTTTAACGGTACGGTTGGCTAAGGAAGGGGAAAGTATTGAAACGTTAGATGGCAAACAGCGTGTCTTGAAGCCTTCGATGCTCGTGATTGCCGATGCCCAAAAGCCCCTCGCGATTGCCGGGGTCATGGGTTCTGCGGTAGCGGGGGTCAGCCTTGAGACGGTGGATATTGTCCTTGAAAGTGCATATTTTGACCCACTAATGATACGGCAGACTGCGCGAGATTTAGTGCTATCGACTGATAGTGCATACCGTTTTGAAAGGGGAGTAGACCCGGCCATGGCGCCTTATGGGGTGATGCGGGCGATAGACTTGATCACGCAAATGGCAGGCGGCGAACCTGAGCTCGCAGGCTGGGTGGTGGGGCAATTGCCTTTTGGCGCGCATGTTGTAGCGGTAACGCCGCAGGCCATCCGGGATATTTTGGGCTTTGGGCCTGAGGATAGCGTGATTAAAAGTGTATTGGAACGCTTAGGCTTTTGCATTGAGGACAAGGACGGGGTTTGGCAGGTTGAGGTGCCTTCGGCCCGAGCGGAAGTAAAAGGGGTAGAGGATATGGCGGAAGAATTTTTGCGGATTTATGGGACAGATAAAATCCCTGCTGCTCGGCCTGTTTTAAAAGCGTCTGGGCGTGAAGATGAG
>JANYEO010000073.1 GCA_025363025.1 Opitutia bacterium | reverse complement strand
GTACCGTCTGTACATTCGTCGCTCCGCCTTGCAAGTTCTTCAAAATTAAGGCATTTTGCATGCGGTCTCGATATAATCCCGAGTGATTGAAAACATTAAATAATGTGTGTTTTTTTGAAAATCGCTATTATGCAGCGGTCTCAACATGGGCTCTCTTTTGTGTGCACTCGAGGAAGCGACAACAACGTAAGCGCTCAAAAGCAAAGTGTTCTGGCAGTGGACTCAACCGTAGGTCCTTTTTAAATCCGCCTTAGAGGCCATAGGGACACGACTAGCGCGCGGTACCCCCACTGTACCCAGTCCCAGTAATAGCTGCTCATTCTCACGGCTCAAATGGAAGATCTTCATCGATTTCTTTTGAGCGGCTTCTATTTGGCTTTTATAAGCAGACGAACCGGCTTGTGCTCCTTTTAAAGCCGTTACAGAGCTTTTAAGCGCAGGCAGCAAAGCTTCTTTTTTATCCAATAAAAACTGAGGGGGGGCCTCTTGTGTTTGCCGCAAAATACTATTTTCTTCGAGCAACAGTGCATAAACTGCATCACATAACTCGAGGTGTTGAGTGAGGGTATCCAGAAGATTCATAAAAAGGGTAAAAAAAAGCGCTAGGATGAAACGATTATACTTGGCGGGGCCAACTTCCGAATAGATTCATCCATATTAAGCGCCCACTCCATTTGCTGCAATCGCCACTTGGCTGATTCTTGAGTCGCAATCAGGTTAGACGTTAAGGGTTCTTTTGCAGGAGGCCCTTGTGGCTTTTGGGCATCATCTCCTTCTATGATGACTGCATAAGCCTCTCTAGCCTTAGGATACATCCTCAAATGCTCAAAACAAAGCCCAATTTGATACAGCACAGGCCACTGCCACGCAGGCCCCGGGTTTAAGGGAACCATCGCTTGATAAATACCCAAAGAATTCAAATAATCCCCCTGCTCATAAAAAGCATTTGCAATCTGGTTACCTGCCCTCCCCCGCCAATATAAAGCCGCCTCAGGCGTCGCCCCTGTAGATACACTATCATCCTGAAGGAGCACCAAAACTTCTTTGAGCGCATCATCAAAGCGCCCTAACTTTCGATACGTACTCGCCATTAAAAAATGCGCCTCACACACATCCGGACTTGCAGGATGATCGTCTATAAAGCGGCGTAAGCTCGCCATGGCCTTCCCATACTCTCCTTTATTAAAATACAAATTTGCAGCCTGGAAATTAACTTTTTCGCGGTCTTTAGGGGCTAAATCTAAGACTTGCAAACGCTTTAAATAACGTTCGGCCTCCAGCCAATTCCCCGTCATAAGAAAAGTATCCGTAATCTCAATCTTAGCCCGCAAGGAAACCTCGCGGAAAGCATCTAGCTCGGTCCCGTTTCCGGCTAAAGCCGTGTTGAGTACATTATTAAAGGCTGTCTGCGCTTTTAAAAAATCTCCAAGACCACGGTAAATACGCCCAAGATCTAAGTAAGCTTCTGGCATACGCGCATCTCCTTTTGCCAAAGCCACAAAATTTTCTAACACCGCTGCACACTTCACGCGTTCATTCAAAGTACCATACATATGGGCAAGCTCTAGCAAAATATCTAATCGTTCACCCAAAGGCATTTCTTTTTCAAGGAGCTTAAGGTAAATAAATTCTGCGCGCTCACTATTTTTTTCGTAAACGGCAACCCGTGCATCCCGCAACATTTGATCCCCCGGGAGGGACCCAGGCACCGGAACCCCCAAAGGCATAGCCCCAGCCGTCTCGGCCGATTCAGGCTTATACCCCGTACGCCGCTGCAGCACCAAAGTTTCTTCGGTTGCAGCTAAAGTCGGGTCTTTTGGTTTATTAGCCACTACCTCGCCTAAAGGCATTAAAACAAATAAGGCTATAACCCAATGAATCATGATAATTCTTAAAAAACAATGAGACGGATGCATAATAGCTTATTAAAATAAAAAGTCATGATACATATGGTCTCTTAATCCGAAATAAACGTCGCCTTACTCGGAGATGGGGGTGGAGTTGTTGTTCCCTGACCTTGAACAGGCACTTCAAAAGGCATTACAATGCTACTTTTTGAATTATTCGTCTGCAGGGGCTGTTGAAAAAAGTATAGGAGTTGAGCCGGTAAAGTCAACGGTTGTACAGTAGCGGGCGCCGCAGAGGGTTTATTAACCTGACTAGGTATAATAGGCAGGGGCAGAGAAGGAACTGCTTCAGCCGGTATAAGCGGCGTCACAGGCTCTTCTGTCTCGGGAGAAGAACTGGCACTCCACGTAATAGCATCGTGCGTTTTGAGGGTTGAAAGCGTACCGTCTCCATTCCCACTGGCTGTTTCAAAAATTGAAGCCGGCTGGTTAAGCGGGGCAACATCAACCGGGGGTAAAGTCGCCGCAGGGACTACAGCCTCTGTTGGTAGAGGCACTAATTGCGTGCGGTCAAATACGACTGCCGCTGTATCTACTCTAAGTCCAATCGGCTCAAAAATCATTAAATACCCAGGGTATGCATGCCCACACGGCCCTTTAATCGCAACAGCCGGAGCAGCAAACTCATCCGGATCATCATTGTACAAGCGATTAAGGCCCCCACCTGGTAAATGGAAAGGCACCGCCATCAAAGTATGCGTAGATAACAGCCAAAAAGCCATTAAAACGACTATACCTTGGGAAAGCCTCCGCTGTGCAGTTATCTTAAACCCTTTCATACATTCCTTTATCGGACAAAACCTCAATATCCTTAAGGTCCGACTGCATGTCGGATAAAATGTCAAAAATATTAAAAAACTAGCTCAATAAAACACATGGTCCAATATCAACCCCCTGGGCGGCGCCGTTATTAAAGCCGGAGGCCGCACTCGGCTTTCAAGAATCCTACCCAAGGCCTCAGGCTCACACTTACCCCGCCCTGCGGCTACAAAGGCCCCGGCCAACGTACGGACCATTTTATACAAATACCCACTCGCTTCGGTGATAAGCTCTACCCAAGGCCCATCTTGCCTAAAATCTAAGCGTCTCAAGTCTTTCACTGGGCTTTCCCGGGAACCATCTGGACGAAAAGCCGCAAAAGCGCTAAAATCATGCCTCCCAAGAAGAGGCACCGCTGCGGCTTGCATCCTAGCAATATCCAGCGTTCCCTCTCCCAAAGACCATGCATAGCGAGTATCAAAGGGTGAAGCATACCCTAGGTACATACGGTAAATATAACGCTTTCCTGTTACACTATAGCGGGCATGAAAGCCTTCGGGGGCTTCTTCCAACGTATGCACTTGCAAATCGGAGGGGAGGCCCGCACTCAGCGCTTTTTTCAGCACCTGCGCCCCATGAGGCCAAGCTGCATCAAAATGAAAGACCTGGGCCCGCGCATGTACCCCTGTATCGGTTCGCCCACTTCCATGGACGCGTACTTTTTCTTTAAAAATAGACAGCAGACGCGCCTCGAGGGTATCTTGAACGGTAAGGCCCTGCACTTGGCTTTGCCAACCCAAATAATGCGTCCCATCATAGGCACATTCCGCCCGCCACCGTTGCTTAAGAGGCCCCTGCATACCTTATCCTCCAAAATGTTCCTCTGGCCACAGCCCCTTATCATTTCCCAAGGCCTCTTCATTGAGGTAATCTTGCAAAATAAGCGCCGCTGCGTGGGAATCTACATGGCCTAATGCGCGCTCCTCCCGCTGCACCTTCATAGTTTTCGATTGTTGACGGTTAAGTACCGTATGCGTTGTCAAGCGTTCGTCAGACAGGCTCACCGTCACGCCAAATCGCTGGTGTATGGCTTCTGCAAAATCTTTGGTAAGCTGCGCACGGGAGCCTTCCGTCCCATCCATATTAAGCGGGTACCCCACGACACAGTGCTTAATATGCTTGGATTTAATCACGGCCTCCAAGGCCTCCCACAGCTGCGCCTTCTTATCATAAACAATCGCAGGCAACGGAAAGGCGATGCCTAGCGAGTCCGCATAGGCCAACCCCACCCGTTTACTCCCGTGATCAATACCCAAATATCGTTTATTCAAATGGTCTCCTTCATTGACCTAACCCCATAAGCCAATCAGCTCCTTTTATAAAGCCAAATTTAAATTCAATGAAAAAAAGTATTTTGCAGCGGTCTCTATAACAGATGCTTATACTTCGCCCCACCCGGTTCCCCTAAGCGCTGCACCAAGCGTTTAATCTCTTGTGCCCGGTTTTTAGGACAAATAAGCGTAGCTTCGGCGGTATGGACAATGATCAAATTATCAATCCCAATAAGGGCCGTTAAATGCCCCCCTTCGGTAATAATAATATTGCCAGAAGCATCTTCCATAAGAGCATCCCCACGAATAACATTACCTTGGGCATCGCCTTTAAAGTGACGAGCAATCGCAGGCCATTCACCGACATCATCCCAGTCAAAAGTCGCCTCAATCATCCGTACATTATCTGCCTTCTCCATCACCGCATAATCGATCGAAATTTTTGCCAAAGCCGGATAATGTTGTAACAACAAAGAGGCCAACGCTTGACCACGGCCAAGCCCCGCCTCCAGGCAATCAATCAACGTTGCGTGCACAGGGGAACATTTTTTAAAAGCAGCCTCCAACGTAGGCACACTCCAAATAAACATCCCAGCATTCCAGTAATACTCCTGGGCAGCTACATAACGACGAGCCGTCACCACATCGGGCTTCTCTACAAAGCGTTGTACCTGATAAACAGGGCGGCTCATACCCTCTATAGCCAAAGCGTCTCCCCTCTCAATATAACCATAGCCGGTAGCTGGCATCGTGGGCTTTACCCCTAAAGTTACCAAAGCAGCGGTTGCCCCTGCTACGCGAAAAGCATCGTTTAATACACTCTGAAAGGCCGCTGTATCATGAATTACATGGTCAGCCGGCAAGGTTGCAAAGACCGCCTCGGGGTCACATCGCTTTACTAGTACAAGCGCCAGAGCCGCTGCTGCTGCTGTATCTCGCCCCATTGGCTCCCCTACTACTTGTGACGGAATAAGGCTCGGGCAATCTGCCAAAACAGCCTCTCGTTGCTCCTCACTGGTAATAACAAAGATATGATCAAGCGGTACTACCCCCGTCAAACGCTCCAGTGTTTGAGCAAGCATGGAGGTATCCCCCACAATCGGGAGCAAATGTTTGGGACGCTTAAGCCGGCTTTGCGGCCAAAACCGCTCTCCCCGGCCTCCCGCCATAATCACTACATAGGGGGCTTTCGTTTGCATATTAATCTTTATTCAATAGATTTACCCCCCCTACGTCAACGCCTCACCGCAAGCTAAAGGCCAATTTCTACTTCTTTAAAATCCACCCATTTAAGATTATGTCAGAATCCATACCGCCCCCCTCCCCCTTTAAATCGGTCTCCCCGGCAGAAGCAGCTGCTCTATTAGACTCAGCTACCCCGCCCTACCTCTTAGATGTACGAGAGCCCCAGGAATATGCCTTATGCCACATTACCGGGAGCCATCTCATCCCCGTAAGCGAACTTGCCCTCAAATGGCCCACGCTCCCAGTAGACAAACCCCTCCTTGTCTACTGTCACCATGGGGTCCGATCAAGCCATGCCGTCAGCTTTTTAAATGCACAAGGGCTTTCGGCTATTAACCTTACCGGAGGCATCCATGCCTGGGCAGAGGCGATTGAACTCACGATGCCCCGGCATTAAACGAATAATTACCTCTATTTACTCTTTTTACTGCGCAGCTGGCTTCCCACTCCACCAAAAGGTTAAATAAGATAAATAAGAATTGTCATTAGAAGCGGCAACAGGCGATGCCTCTTTTTTAACCTCTGCTTCGCCAGCAGCACTCTTTGGGTCAACTCCTTCCGTTATAATAACCTCTCTTGGTGGAAGAATCATTGATTGCAGCAGGAAATGATTATCTGCCAATGCCTCTTGAATTATATCTTCGCCATGCCCTGCACTTTCAAATGCCTTACGTAAACTTAAGCTCTTCAAATCATTTGCAGCCTGTTCATAAAAAGACCGTATCGCTTTGTACCCCGGTCCACGAGCAAGACTTTGCTGAAGCTGAGGCAACAGTATTTTTTCTAAAACATCAATAACACGGTCGAACGAATGCTCATTTAACCATTCTAAGTGATCAAAATAAAGCTTACGAAGCTCGTCTAAACTCCGCCTCAATTCGTCATTTTTTTGCCCAACTTGTTTACTAATTCTATTAAATTTCTTCTTATTACTTTCTAATTCAACCTCAAGAAAATCTACTTGGAAATGTGCCAAAATATCATTTCCATTTACGTCATCCATTGTATTCAACCAATTCTCTGTAACTTGAATTTGCTGTAATACGCGCACTACCTCTAGCCAATAATTACCTATAACCATATCCAGGGCGATATCTTCCGGTGTCCGCTCAGGCACTTCCAGAGCCATCCAATCGCCTCTATCTTCTGCAAGCTCATCGCTTAGAATAATTTCTCCCTGCAACGAACTAGCGGCCTTTTCTAATCGCTGCTGCCTAGCTAAACGAATCCGCCTAGCTACATCACTATCTGGCCGCTCTTTTGCTTGATCCTTAATAGCCGACAAAAGCCGTTGAATATTGGGATAATCATCCACTCCCTGGTCTTTGTTCAACGATTGAATCTCTCTGGCCAAGGAAGTCATAGCAACTTGGCTCTTAGGTTCAGCCAAAATGAGCTCAAGCCCTTGGATCGCGTTGTTCACTTCATTCGCCCGACCTTGCATTTGTAGCGCGCGTCGCTCCAATTCTCGCTGTAAACGCACCATGGGGCTCATCTCAGCCTCACTTAGTACTTCCTTCTGCCTTGCATTATCGCCATTAAAAGAACTGTCCTCCATGGCTTTCAAATTTTCCCAGGCCAAATTGAGCGCGCTTTCATCAATTTGAATCCCTCCTTCACCCGGGAGCAATATACGGCCTCCACTACGGCCTATCGGTGGCAATGGAGGCGGAGGGGGCGGAGGAGAAAATGCATCAATTTCATCCGCTTCATCTTGCTCTCCGTCATGACTAAAGTCTTCTTCGCCAAATAACGCAGCTAAACACAAAGTCCAATCAACCGGAACCAATTCATTATTAGCACCTTGTAGACTATTTCTCAATTCAGCATCAGGGTTACTACCCCTTACAAAGGCCCAGCCCCCTCCCTCTTCACCTCCCCCCCAACTGGCATAAGCAAAGGTTTGCATTAAAAATAATCCACGAAGCATCAAAGCAGAAGTACGCATAATATTTTAGAAGGGGTAATAGGGGTTTATACTCACTAACAACCTCGATCAATTAGGCTAAAAACCTTTTAACCGAGTCCTCTAGCCTAAGAAACGATTTATTAAATGACAACGCTAAAAAACTTTTCACTGAGCCAGTCTTAAAACCGCTGCATAATAGCGATTTTCAACAAAACACACACTATTTGATGTTTTCAAACACACGGAATTATATAGAGACCGCATGCAGAATGCCTTAATTTTGAAGAACTTGCAAGGCGGAAGGGCGAATGTACAGATAGTACTTGAGGAGCAACAACACCGCAAGAATTCAAAAGAAAGGTATTATGCAGCGGTCTTAGTCTTTACTTGCTCAAAATCACGCATTAGCGTCCGCTCTATGTCCTTTACTCGTTTTTCTGCTCTTCTAGCGCTCCTTTTTATCGCTTTTGGCCTATCTGCCTGCAAAACCGAACCCATTAAGGGCCCCAGCACCCAGGCAACCTTTGAAGAACCCCTAAGCCTCAAGCCTTATTCCGCAGTCGAAATTGTCCCCTTTCAAAGCCAGGTAGAAGCCTCTGAGCAAACCCTCTCAACCTTATTTCGGATGTCACGCAGCGCCCTCGTCAATGCAGACTGCTTTAAAGCCATCAATGGCCTACGCCGCTATCCATCAGCCAATACAGGGGAAGAAAACACGGTCCTCATCAGCCCAACACTCATTAGCCTAGACACCCAATCAGCCTCCCCTAGCCTTACGGTCCGTTATCATTTTCAGGATAAACAAACCCATGCCTCCATTGGTATCATGGAGCTCACAGGCCATGGGGGGGACGCTGGCTTTAGCTCCGCCATGCAACGCTTAACCCTAGCCTTTCAAGAATCTATCCGGTTATCCGTCCTGGGCTTTAATTAATTATGAGACCGCTGCAGAATGCATTTCTTTTGAGTTCTTGAGCGGTTGTCGCTCGTCGAGGGCCTTGAACCCACTCGCTCGCTTCGTCCTACAAGTTCCTCAAAATTAAGGCATTCTGCAATCGGTCTCCCCATTATCCGTCGGACTTTGAAATTTGCAATATAAGGTCTTTTGTTCACAAACGCTATTATACAGCGGTCTCATTATCTGCCGGCGGTACCAATTCGCAATAAGGTGGGCTAGCAGCTCAGGCGGGCTATCGTCTGTAGAAAGCGTTAGCTGAGCTGCCGCGTAGTAAGCCGCTCGTTCACGCAAAAGAGCCGCTACAGTAGCCCGCGGGTTGGGTCCTTGCAATAAAGGGCGTGTTGTATCGCCTTGCGTCCGTTTTAAAATCGTCTCAACTTCCGCTTCCAGCCCCACAATTAACCCTTGGGCCAAGAGCTTAGCGGGCATCCCTGCTTGAGCTATTAAGCCCCCGCCACACGCCACCAACTGCCCAGCTTTGGCATGCCCCGTCTCAACAAACCGGGCCTCCGCTTGACGAAAGTAAGGCTCCCCCTTCTGCGTTATCAACTCGGTAATTGCCATGCCCTCCGCCTGTTCAATCGCCTCGTCACTATCAATAAAAGCTAACCCTAGCTCTTTCGCTAAATAGCGCCCAATCGTCGTCTTTCCCGTGGCCATAAAGCCAACCAAGTAACAATTAGGAAGCGTCTTATGCATAAGCCCTAAGCGTAATCAAAAAACCGCCCTCTCTCAATGCCAGATTGAACCGCCTTAGATAATAGCGGCCCAAACAAACATACTCTCAAACTTTAAGCGATCAAGATAACAACAAGACCACATACAGAATGCCTTAATTTTGAAGAATTTGTAGGACGGAGTAATGAGTGCACATACGGTACTTGAAGAACGACAACCGACCAAAAATTCAAAAGAAAGATATTATGCAGCGGCCTCAGTATTGTAGTTAAAAACCTTAGGATACACCCTAGGGTGTGCACAGTGAATGTCCTTCCCCTTTCCGGACCGGGAACTTGGTAGTCGGAAGCTGTAAAGTTTGCCAACACGTATATCTCAGAGCACACAACTCTTCTAAAAGCTCTTGCTCTTGCGCTAGGGCAGTGCTGACCTGATCAAAATCCGCCCAATCATAATCATGCAAGTAGTCCGTCTGAGCTGCAACGTCAAAAGCTGCGACCACACGGCTCATGCGTATTGTTGCTATCTCTTCCATCGCAGTGTACTTTACCATATAGGTAAACAATGCTACGACTGACGCGCCGGTCAAAAAAATTCCTGTATTTCTATTAAATACCTCATCATAAACAGGATAATCGAGATGAATAAAAACAAGCGCAAGATAAGCTATTGCTATTTTGCCCAAGGAATAGAAGGCATGGTCCGTGCAATCCAAATTGACAGATTGACATACATTGAGTAATTTTTGTATATTTTTTACAACCTTTTCGGACTGCATCAACCGACTCTTGACAGCCTGCATCTCTAACTTGCCTACTGAATTCGCATGCAAGATGGCCCCTTCATTTAACTGCTCTTGAGCAAAAGTAAACGAAGAACCTAGGTAAAAAAATGTAATTACTAATAATATATTTTTCATAACGAAACAAGGTGATCGATTTCACGAACAATTTTGCAATAACTAAATTTAAAAAATTAGAGATGGTCGTATAACCCTTTAGAAATCCGGCACGCCACCGTATAACAAATCTCATGGCGGCGAGAAACTGCAGCAACCGTCATCCCCCGGCCAAGGTCTACTTTAATAGCATCTCGCAAAGCTTTGTGTACGCGCACATGGCGACGACGCCCCGTTTCTGGATTGTACTCTGTCGGCTGTACCCGAAATTTTAAAATAAGGGCATCCACCAAAGCTTTTGGCGTTTGATAACCACTGTCGTTAAACAAAGCCTCCAACCGCCCACCTTCATTTTGCACTTGGGCTTCTTTTTGGAGCAAAGCTTCGCGCTTACGGGCTAACCGTACGCTTTCTTGTTCTAATTCTTTTAGTTCTTTTTGTAAGTCCATAATAGATGTCTTTCTTAATATTGGACCTTTAGCTAAACCTTCATTAACAGACCTGTCAATACTTTTTTGTAAATTAAATAACTTATTGTAGTTTTATTTTAACAAAAGCACACAAAAGCACCCCTAAATACCCAGCATGCAGGTAGATCTACCCCATGGATCGCTTCAGGGCGTGTTGATTTTGCGATGATTTTGACAGGAAACGCGCGGAGCGTACATTTTAGTACGTGAGCACGATGATGGTCAAAAGCGCGCAAAAGCAACACGCCCTGATGCCGATCCTAGTAGGATTTCGCAAAAATGACTGATTGCCGGCTCGGCTTCCCCGTGAAAATACAAACACCGGGCGTTTTATCACCGTTACGGGGGATGACGCGTATAGTCACTTTGAGGTCTTCTTTAATCTTTGCTTCAACCTCGGGGCAGCCACACCAATGAGCCCGGGCAAAGCCGCCATGCATTTCAGGTTTATCGGTATTTTCAGGGGTGAAGAAGG
>JANYEO010000071.1 GCA_025363025.1 Opitutia bacterium | reverse complement strand
GCGCAAAAAACCATAAAAGCTAGCGGCATGATCCCCCTTTTAAACCAGCCATTAAAGACGCCCGAGCCGCGTGTCTTCTCACCTAAAAGCCATCAGCTTGCAGAGCCTCTCAGTGCCCTGCAAGAAGAAATATTGGCTCTAAAACGCGAAAAAAATGCCATTATTTTGGCTCACAACTACCAGATAGAGCCCATTCAACGCGTGGCCGATTTTGTAGGAGACTCCCTCGGCTTAGCTTACCAAGCCCAAAAAACAACGGCGGAAGTCATTGTCTTTTGTGGAGTCCACTTTATGGCGGAAACGGCTAAAATCGTAAACCCCACCAAAACCGTTATTTTACCAGACTTAGAGGCCGGCTGTTCTCTTTCTGATGCTTGCCCAGCAGACAAATTAGCAGCCTATAAAGCGGCCAACCCAGGCATCACCATTGTCGCCTACGTCAATTGCAGTGCGGGGGTAAAGGCCTTAAGCGACGTTATTTGCACTAGTGGCAATGCGGTTAAAATCGTAGAACGCTTGCCCAAAGACGCTGACATCCTCTTTGTACCCGATCAAAACTTGGGCCGCTGGGTCATGAAGCAAACGGGCCGTCAGCTGCGTTTGTGGCCGGGTACTTGTTATGTTCATGTCTTATTTACGGTACGCACCTTAGAGGCCCTCAAGCGGCAATTCCCCGGCGCCCCTATTGTAGCGCATCCGGAATGTACGGATGCCGTCTGTGATATGGCGGATGTGGTATGCAGTACGGAAAAGATGGTGCATTTTTGCAAAAACAGCTCTGCAGACCGCTTCATCATTGCAACAGAGACAGGCATGATCCACCGCTTGCAGCGAGAATTGCCGGAAAAAACCTTTATTGCGGGCCCTACCAATAATTGCGCGTGTAATGAATGCCGATTTATGAAAAAAAACACCCTTGAGAAATTGAAAAATTGCTTAAAGGACCTTTCTCCTGAAATTACGATACCAGAATCAATAAGAAACCAGGCCCGTATTCCTCTGGAACGGATGTTGGAATGGTCATAAACTGTGCTACTGTGATAGTATGCTGGTACAGTAGCACAGTTTTCATTGCAAAAAGTGTATCAGCATACTATCACAGTAGCACAGTTTTCAAAAACTACGCCAAAGTTTTCATCAGTAAAACAGAATATAGGCCTTGCGGATTTTCTCACTTTTACCTGATTATTCCTCACCTATTTCGGTCCTTATAATATGACATTTGGTGGATGGTTTATTTTAATTATTTCGGTGGGCGGTTTTTTAATCCTCTTCATCGCTTGCATCTATAAAGTACTCTCATTATCAGGTGCCAGTAAACGCATTGAAGGGTTTGAAAAAATGACCCCTATTGATAATGGGACAGAACCTTTGGAGCCCTCTTATGCCACGCGTAAAAACAAACAAACCCGAACCAGCCGTACAAGCGCCTGAACAGTGGGGCTCCCGCATAGGGGTTGTACTAGCGGTGGCCGGCGGCGCCATTGGGATAGGCAACTTCCTCCGCTTTCCAGGCCAAGTGGCACAGTTTGGTGGGGGGGCTTTTATGATTGCCTACGTGCTGTCCTTTATCTTCCTCGGGCTACCGATGTGTTGGGCAGAGTGGACGGCTGGCCGTTATGCAGGCAGCAAGGGGCACCACACCATCCCCGGTATCATGGCTACTTTAACTGGGAAAAATTATGGAAAGTACCTGGGAGCCTTTTGCTTACTCATCCCTGTAGTAGTCTACTGCTACTTTACTGCGGTACAAGCCTGGTGCTTGGGCTATGCGGTTAACCTATTAACAGGAAACCTAGCCCCTCAAACGGCGGAAGAAGCGAGCCTTTTTTTCGCCAACTTTACGGGTATAAAAGCTCACGGAAGCGCTCTGGGCCTCGAGATGGGGAAGCTCCTGCCCTTTTTATTAATTTGCCTGGTCATCAACTATTTGGTGATTGCACAGGGAATTTCCCGCGGGATTGAGCGTTGCTGCAAATGGGCTGTACCTACGTTATTTATCTTAGGTATCATTGTCCTTATTCGTGTTTTAACCTTGGGCACCCCTGATGCAAGCAAGCCAGAAGCCAGTATTAGCCAAGGGTTAGGCTATATGTGGAACCCTCAAAAAACTTTCCTCGAACAAGCAAAAGGTGATAATGAGTACCCAACCTGGCACAAGGTAGAAGAACTAGTAGGCGATGACGCCGTGGCAGCGGCCCATGAAAGGTTAAGCCATGACCGAGTGAGTGATAATCGTACCTGGAGAATACGGACCGTGGGGATATGGGAGCAGCTTGCGCGGCCTGCACTGTGGCTTGCAGCCGCGGGGCAAATATTCTTTTCTTTAGCGGTAGGGTTTGGCGTTATTGGGACCTATGCCAGTTATTTAACCCACAAAGATGAAATTGTGCTGGGCGCCTTAGCCTCTGCCAGTGCGAATGAAGCGGCAGAAGTGGGCCTGGGAGGGCTGATTACGCTACCCGCGGCAGTTGCCTTTTTGGGAGTGGCAGGATTATCGGGACAGACGAGCCTCTTTAGCCTGGGCTTTAATGTACTGCCCTTGGTCTTTACAAAGATGCCCGGGGGGGCCTTTTTTGGGTTCATCTTTTTCTTACTGCTCTTTATATCAGCTATTACGGCGACCCTCTCTATGCTGCAGCCAGGCATTGCTTTTTTAGAGGCAACACTAGGAGTAAAACGTAGAGGAGCAGTTTTAATATCTGCAGCGGTGAGCCTCAGCGGAATTGCGATTGTGACCTTCTTTACCCAGGACTTAAAGGCGATTGATACGCTTGATTTTTGGTGTGGGAACTTTCTGATTTATTTAATGTCTACCGTCTTCATCACGCTATTTGCCTGGAGGCTGGGGATTAAAAAAGCATGGGCGGAGGCCCACATTGGGGCTGATATAAAAATCCCCAAAATATTTAAATGGATATGGCCGTATGTAACACCGCTATTTCTCATCGGGGTCTTCTCCCTTTGGGTATCCCTCAATATTTTTGGAGAAACACATGCGTATGGGGTTGTTGATACGCACTTGTCCGATCTATTCTCGAGCTCTCCTAGCCCGGCTGCGTGGTGGGCTATAGGCTGGGTAATCTGCGTACTCATGGGGCTACTGTATGCAACCCAACGTTTGAGGATAGAGGCCGACTAAAAAAGTATGATTTATGAGTTGTTGAATCCCGCTCAATCAAAGTATCTTGCAATCGGCCTCGATAATTAAAATCAAACTCCCCTATAAGAATTAACCCTATGAAAAAATACCTGAGTCTTGTGCTGCTGTGTAGTGCCTTATCCCCCTGGGCTTTTGCTGCGGATGATGATGCTGATATTTTAAATGATAATATAGCGCATGATGCGACTGAGACCGTCGCAACCATGCGGCCTATGGCCCAAGCAGGGCAAGAAGCTTTTAGCCTACCGCGACATACATTGGGGGCTCTTCAATGAGCTAACGGTGATGCTTGAGGGAATTGAAAAAAGTGCTGTAAACCCTGGAATGATATTCAGCTTTACGGCAGACACCTTAGCTAGAACGGCTTCTCTCAAAAAAGTAGCCGCAGAGGTGCAAGCCTTGGCCCCAACCAATACAAAAATTACCAGTGTTTGTGAGCAGCTAGACAACTTATCGGGGCAACTAGGATTGCCATCAGGCGATGACTACAGTGCTTTTTTAAACGGTACCGCGACACCCATTACCCATACCCTTACTCTGCTTAACTCGGTTGTGAGCGCTTCGATGGAAGAAGCTATTGATATGTTAGAGAAATACATGGCCCTGATTATTCATGGAGAAAC